>VGTJ01000008.1 GCA_016874775.1 Deltaproteobacteria bacterium | reverse complement strand
AATTCCTGCTTCAACCGGCAAATAAGCGCTTCGTTTCTTTCTCCATCATTGCTCCTACTTACGGCAACTGCAGAATAAACTCCACGGCGGCTGTTAACTTAATGCCATTGCCCTGCCAGGGAGAGGGAATTTGAGAAGTTCTAGGAACGAAAAAGGGCGCAGCATGCTGCGCCCCTACTGACTACTGAATGCTGACTACTGGCTACTTCTTCCCCATTGCCTTCGCCATCGTCACACCCATTTCGGCTGGGCTTGGAATAATATGAGCGCCAGCCGCGCGTAAGGCTTTAATCTTCTCTGCAGCGGTTCCAGAACCACCAGCAATGATCGCACCGGCATGGCCCATGCGTTTGCCTTTGGGCGCGGTCTGTCCACCAATGAACGCAGCAACAGGCTTCGTCACATTCGCTTTGATGAAGGCTGCTGCATCTTCTTCAGCCGACCCACCGATCTCACCGATCATAACGATCCCCTCAGTTTGTGGGTCGTCTTGGAACATGCGCAACACATCAATGAAGTTGGTTCCGTTCACCGGGTCACCACCGATACCAACGCACGACGATTGCCCAATGTCCAGCTGAGTCAACTGATGCACGGCTTCGTAGGTGAGCGTTCCGCTGCGTGAGACGACACCAATGGTTCCTGGCTTATGAATGTACCCAGGCATAATGCCAATTTTGCATTCACCAGGAGTGATGACCCCAGGACAGTTCGGTCCGATCAGGCGCGAGTTTTTTCCTTGCATGTAACGCTTCACACGCACCATATCGAGCACGGGAATACCTTCGGTAATGCAAATGACCAGCGGCACTCCAGCATCGACCGATTCCATAATCGCATCAGCCGCAAACGGCGGCGGCACATAGATCACCGACGCATTGGCTCCAGTGCTCTTCACTGCCTGTTCGACGGTGTCGAAAATGGGAATGCCTTCAAAGTCGGTTCCACCACGACCAGGGGTCACCCCAGCCACCATCTGCGTTCCATATTCACGACAGGCACGTGTATGCAGCTGACCGGTTGCACCGGTGATACCTTGGGTCAGGACTTTTGTGTTCTTGTTAACGAGAATGCTCACAACCGCTCCTTGGGGCTGGGGGCTAGGGGTTGGGGGCTAGTTAAAATAGACAGAAGATTCCTCAGCTCGACGAAGTTCTTGTCGCTGTCTTTTTGATTTTTGCCTTTTGCCCTTTGCCTTTTGATTTTTGACTTTTCCTAATCCCCAATACTAATCGCTATCGCCCTTTGACCGCAGAGACAATCTTCTGCGCTGCATCAGCGAGGTCGTTGGCTGGGGTGATGTTGAGACCTGACTCAGCGAGTATCTTCTTCCCTTGTTCGACGTTAGTGCCTTCGAGTCTCACAACTAGTGGGACTGACAGCTTTACTTGTTTGGCGGCTTCCACCACACCAGTAGCGACGACATCACACCGCATGATGCCGCCAAAGATGTTGACCAACACGCCTTTGACGTTCTTGTCTGAGAGAATGATCTTGAAGGCTTCAGTAACTTTCTCCGTAGTTGCACCACCACCAACATCGAGGAAATTGGCTGGTTCAGCACCATAGAACTTAATGATGTCCATGGTCGCCATCGCCAACCCAGCGCCATTGACCATGCAACCGATATTGCCATCAAGCGCAATGTAGCTGAGGTCAAACTTTGAAGCCTCAACTTCTTTGGGATTCTCTTCGGTGATGTCACGCATCTCACGCAGATCAGCATGGCGGAACAGAGCGTTATCATCAAAGCCCATTTTTGCATCGAGAGCAACGAGATCGCCAGACTTGGTTAACACCAGCGGGTTGATCTCAACCATCGAAGCATCGCTGTCCATAAATGCGCGATACAGCGCCTTCATGAATCCCACGGCTTTATTGACCGAGTCTTTCGGCAACCCAAGCCCAAAGGCGAGTTGACGGCCTTGATAATCAGCAAGGCCCACGACCGGATCGATCGTCTCGCGCAAGATCTTCTCCGGCGAACGTGCCGCAACCTCTTCGATCTCCACACCACCTTCAGAACTAGCCATCATAGTGACACGATAGGTTGCACGGTCGATCACCATTCCCAGGTAGTATTCTTTGGCGATGTCACACCCTTGCTCGACAAAGACCTTCAGTACCTCTTTGCCTTCTGGTCCAGTCTGATGGGTCACTAACTTCTTTCCCAGAATGGCAGCAGCATGTTGTTTCGCTTCTTGCGGAGTCTTGGCGAGTTTGACACCACCCGCTTTACCTCGACCACCAGCGTGAATCTGCGCTTTCACAACACACAGCCCACCACCAAGCGCGTTCGCCGCAGACTCAGCTTCTTCTGCGGTCGTCGCAACTTTACCGTTCAGCACAGTCACGCCATATTTTCTGAGAATGTCTTTAGCTTGGTATTCATGAATATTCATACAGGGTCCTCACCGCCGGCAAGAGAGATAGGCAACGGAGCGTTCGAGCACTGCCCTTCTCTCTCCTAGATAGCAACAATAGTCGCTATCGCAACGATCATGATAAGCAACGCGATCCCATAACTGAGAAACGCGATCGGCCCAGCATACGCTCGCCATCCTGTGTCGTACAAAGTGTGACGAATACGATGCATGCAATGAAAAACAGGGACTGAAAACAACACGATTAAGTAGAGCTTTGCGATTGGATGAGAGAGCAGCGCATGGATTCGTTCATACGAGAACGTCTCCATCGGACCCCACCACCACGGAATCACAAATCCTAAGATGATAATGTGAATAGGCACGAGCATGGCGGCAATGACACCACCCTGTGAAAAGAGCGCCCACCAAAATGCTTCACCCCGAGATCTTGCTGCTGTCGCCATCGTTAGCTCCACGTCGCAATCAGAAAAATAACCACAGACACTGTCAGCCACCCTACATAGTTTGGCGCTATGAGAAACGCGTCAGCAATCTTCTCTTCCCCTTTTCGCACCACGATTGCCTTGGGTGTCAAATTGAAAAACGTACAGCTGTGAAAGCAGGCGGCAATCAAGGTCGCGAGGTGAAAAAAGAACGACCAGGGAGATGAGAGTCGCTGCAAAAAGGCATTGTAGGCTTCTGGTCCACGTGCCAGGCTGCACAAGAACCACAAGAAAATAAGCAAAAACGCGATGATAAACACCGAGGTGAGTTCTCGGTACATAACGAACCGATAGTTCGGATTTTTCAACCACCAGGTTGAAGGATTGATTGGCCGGCGATACGGCTCACTCATCGTGCCCCCCTTGGTGAAAGAATCGATGTCACGAGGTCGAGGGCTCCGCTGAGTTTTGCTTGCTGGATAGCGCCAGCCGGGTCGACATCTTTGGGGCACACCTCTGAACACTCGCCCACAAACGTGCACTCCCAGATGCCTTCGTGACGAAAGATCACATCGTGTCGCTGCTCTTGGCCTTGATCGCGTGAGTCAAGGTTATACCGTTGCGCCAGCGCGATGGCAGCTGGGCCGGTGAATTTCGGCTCAAGCCCATAGATTGGGCAGGCAGCATAGCATAACAAACAGTTAATACACATGCTGTACTGCTTAAATTTCGCCAGTTCAGCCGGACTTTGCAGATATTCGCCTTCAGCTACCGGTTTCTCTTCTTTGCGAACGATGAACGGCTTTACTTCTTTGAGCTTCGTGGCAAAGTCCGTAATGTTGACAATCAGGTCACGCTCGACCGGGAAATTCGCCAGCGGCTCAACACGCACCGGACCGGGATAGTAGTCTTTAAGGAAGGCCGCGCAGGTCAGTTTTGGCGTGCCGTTCACCATCATGCCGCAGCTGCCACAGACACCCATACGACAAGACCAGCGAAACGAGATGGAGCCGTCAACTTGATCTTTGAGATAGTTGAGCGCGTCCAGCACCACCCAGTCGTCGCGAAACGGAACACTATAGCTTTGGAAGACCGGCTCTTTTTCCGAGTCCGGTCGATAACGGAAAACCTCCAACGTAATCGTGCGCTCAACCATTATTTCTCTCCATACGTCCGTTCCGCCGGCGGAAAGTTCGTGATCACCACCTTGAGATAGTCAATACGCGGCGGTCCATCCGGAGTCCGATACGCCAGCGAATGCGCCAGATAGTTTTCATCATCGCGTTTCGGATAATCCGTGCGTTGATGCGAACCGCGCGACTCTTTACGATTCACTGCGCTGTGTGCCACTGCTTCAGCAATCTCGAGCATATTTTCCAGTTCAAGCACTGAGGTCAGCTCGGTATTGTAAGTGTTGCTGCGATCGTCGAGGATGACACCTGTGAAGCGATCCTTCAACTCTGCGAGCTTATCGCATGTCGCACGCAGCGGCGCTTCGAGACGATAAATACCCGCCCCTTCTTCCATGGTCTTCGTCATCTCGGTGCGAATGGTAGCAATCCGTTCTTTGCCACTCGTCTTGGCAATGAAATTCTTGCGTACCCGCTCTTGCTCGTCTTTGCCTTGTGCTTCAAGCGCGGCAGTATCAATCTTCTTCTGTTCTTTAGCAAACGCCACCGCACCTTGACCTGCGCGCGCGCCAAACACTAACAGTTCAGTAAGCGAGTTTGAGCCTAAGCGATTGGCGCCGTTGATACTGACACACGCAGTCTCACCAGCGGCAAACAACCCAGGAATCGAAGTTTCTGCGTCGATGTTTGTGTGTACGCCACCCATCATGTAGTGCACCACCGGACGCACGGGAATCGGCTCATAGACTGGATCGATACCAGCGTAGTTCTTTGCCAGTTCGCGCACGAACGGCAGCTTCTTCATGATTTTGTATTCCCCGAGATGGCGAATATCGAGATGGACAACGTCGCCATACGGCCCGTCAATAGTGTTGCCCTTATCACGCTCTTTCATGAAGCACTGCGAGAGTTTGTCGCGTGGTCCCAGTTCCATCTGGCGTAACTGCGGGTGACGAGGATCGTTAATCTCAAGCGGTTTGCCGAGGGCGTAATCCTGCAAATAGCGGTAGCCATTCTTATTGATGAGAATCCCACCTTCTCCACGAGCAGCTTCAGTAATTAGAATGCCTGTTCCAGGGAGACCCGTCGGATGGTACTGGACGAACTCCATATCTTTGAGGGCGGCACCAGCACGGTAGCACATCGCCATGCCATCACCCGTTTTGATCGCACCGTTAGTGGTAAACGGGAAGATACGACCGCCGCCACCAGTACAGACAATCACCGCTTTAGCGAGAATCGTTTGCATCAGCCCGCTGCGCATTTCAATTGCGGTGACCCCTTGGCAGCGACCATTTTCGACGAGCAATTTGGTGGCAAACCACTCATCGTACCGCTGGATGGATTCGTATTTGAGGGAAGTCTGAAACAGCGCATGGAGCAAGTGGAAGCCGGTCTTATCGGCAGCGAACCAGGTCCGTTCGATGCGCATACCGCCGAAGGGCCGGACAGCAACATGGCCATCTGGTTCACGGCTCCACGGACAGCCCCAATGCTCCAATTGGAGCAACTCTTTCGGCGCCGTCTTCACGAACATTTCGACGACATCCTGATCAGCCAACCAGTCTGCGCCGCTGATCGTGTCTCTCATGTGTTCGTCTAATGTATCGTTTTCTTTGATGACACCTGCGCTGCCACCTTCGGCAGCAACAGTGTGACTGCGCATCGGATACACCTTAGAAACAAGGGCGATATTGAGCTTTGGGTCGGCTTCAGCCGCGGCGATCGCGGCCCGCAACCCTGCTCCGCCACCGCCGATGATGAGGACATCATGCACGAGTGCCATGCCTATTCTTCAGCCTCCTCTTCTGGGCTTTCCTGGCTCGTCGGCTTCACAGGATCAGAAACTACGTGTGTGGGCAACCGGGGGCAAAATGCCAAAATTCATAGAACCTGTCTAGGGCTAATCCTCTTGCGCGTACTGCTTGCGTCCCTCTTCGTAGAGGTCAACCCCATGCGTATCGTCAATCACAATCACAGGAAAATCTTCTACCACCAGGCGGCGAATCGCCTCAGTGCCTAAATCTTCATAAGCGATAATTTCTGCGCTCTTGATGTACTTTGAGAGCAAAGCCCCAGTTCCACCAACTGCACCGAAGTAGACACATTTATGCCGCTTCATCGCATCTCGCACCGACATCGAGCGCGAGCCCTTGCCGATCATCCCTTTGAGGCCCAACGCCATCAGCTTCGGAGCGTAGGAATCCATACGTCCGCCGGTGGTTGGCCCGGCTGAACCAATCACCATACCGGGCTTTGGCGGTGTCGGACCAACGTAATAAATGATCTGTCCGCGCACATCGATGGGAAGCGGCTTCCCTTCATCAAGGAGATCAACAAGTCGTTTATGTGCAGCATCACGACCAGTGAGGATCACGCCGGAAAGACGGACACGATCACCAGCATGCAAGCTAGCAACAATCTCGTCGGAGAGGGGGGTTGTGAGTTTTCGAACTTCGTCACCTGCCATGCGCGTCGCTCCTTATAACACAGCTTCTTTATGGCGATGGGCATGACATTCGATCGTCACTGCCACCGGTAGACTCGTGATATGACACGGATACGTATTGATATGAATCGCAAATGCCGTCGTATCACCGCCGTATCCTTGCGGACCGATGCCCAACTTGTTGGCCTTGGTGAGTAGCTCTTGTTCGAGGGTCTGTAACTCAGCACTCGGGTTCGGTTCGCCAATGCCACGAAAGAGCGCACGCTTCGAGAGTAACGCCGCCTTCTCAAAGGTGCCACCGATACCGACACCGGCAATCAACGGTGGGCAGGCGTCTGGGCCAGCGGTCTTGATGCACTCAATCACGAAGTTCTTCGCGCCTTCGATACCTTCAGCCGGAGTACACATTTTGTATTTACTGCGATTCTCACAGCCACCACCTTTGGCCATGACCATCAGCGTCAATTTGTCACCAGGAACGATTTGCGTGTGGACAATCGCTGGCGTGTTGTCCCCAGTATTCTTGCGGTTAAATGGGTCACCTACGATCGATGCACGCAAGTAGCCTTCTTTGTACCCCTTGCGTACGCCCTCGTTGATCGCATCTTCTAAGAAACCACCAGTGATATGCACATCTTGCCCAATGTCGGCAAAGCAGATCACAAAGCCGGTATCTTGGCAGTACGGCAATCGCTGCGTCCGCGAAATCTGGGCATTCTCTTTGATCATCTCCAACGCACTACGGCCCGCAGGAGAGCGCTCCTTGCTGAGGGCGTTGTCAAACGCATTCAGCATGTCGTCGCCAAGAACAAAGTTGGCTTCCATACACAGCTGAATGATGGTGTCGGTAATTTTTTGCGTTTCAATCGTTCGCATAAGACTCTTCTCTTTGTCAGCAAACAAAGCGTGATACGTAAAACGTAATGCGTAACCACACCGCCTCTTCTTTTACGTTGTACATATCTACGTTTCATGTCTTAACCTTGTACTCTTTTCTCCAAGCCTCACAAGTTGGGACACGGTAAAATCGGCACATCATTTTTATTAGCGACAATTATCGTCCACCGTTACGCAGCAGCCAACACCTTATCCATCGCCGTCACCAGTTCTTGCACGTGACTGACAGACACTTGCATTTCCTGCTTTTCTTTGTCGCTGAGCTTCAACTCGACCACTTTCTCGATCCCACCAGCACCAATCACCACCGGAACGCCAAAGTAGACACCGCTAATGCCGTACTCGCCTTCGAGATAGGCCGCGCACGGAAGAATTTGTTTCTTATCGAACAGATAGGCCTCTGCCATTTGAATCGCAGCAGAAGCTGGCGAGTAGAACGCTGAGCCAGTCTTTAACAACGCCACAATCTCGCCACCAGCCTGACGGGTACGTTGCTCGATTTCGTCTAAACGTTTTGCAGGAATCAGTTGATCGACGGGTTGGCCACCGACTTGGCAGTAACTGCGAACCGGCACCATATCGTCGCCGTGGCCGCCGAGCACCATTGCCGTAACATTACGTACTGAAACGTTCAGTTCGTTGGCAATGAACGTGCGATAGCGTGACGAATCGAGTACTCCAGCCTGGCCGACGACTCTATTCTTCGGGAACTTCGTCAGCCGTTTGCACAAGGTCACCATTGCATCCAACGGGTTGGTGATAACGATCACAAACGCATTGGGAGCATATTTCGCGATGCTCTCAGAGACGTCCTTCATGATTTTGCAGTTAATACCGAGAAGATCATCACGGCTCATACCAGGCTTACGGGCCACACCAGCAGTGACAATACAAACATCTGCACCTGCCACATCTTCATATTTCGTCGTGCCTTTAAGACTGATGTCATAGCCTTCGATCGGAGCAGCTTCGAGAATGTCGAGGGCTTTTCCTTGAGGAAGGCCATCAACTACGTCAAAGAGGACAACGTCGCCTAATTGCTTGAGAGCACACAGGTGAGCCAAAGTTCCACCAATATTACCAGCGCCGATGAGAGCAATTTTCTTTCGTGCCATGTGTATATATTCTCCAGAACGTTAACTTATGGATGGAAAAAAAGACTTGTAAAGAGTGGGAAACTCTGCAACTTCTAAGTTTCCTGAAAGACTGGGGAAAGATGCCAAAATCTACCCAATTTGTCTAGGGCACGGGAACACTAGGGAGTCTTGCAGTGGCAAAATGTTCGCAGTTCGTAGCGCGCGCTATGCGCACGAAAGAGCGTGTCGAGAATTCGTGGCGCGTACGAGAGACACGATGCTCCATCATAGCGCCATATTCGCGCGCGCACGCTACCCGAGGGCCCAATGAGCGAGTGGAGTTTTGCGGGACCTACGAGGTCCGCTTGAGCACCGCCTCTGGTGGTCGAACATACGAGGGAACTAGTGTGGCAATGTCGTCAGCGTCACTACGAGACAATCGTCGCCACGCTAATTTAGCAACGACAGCGCCACGGGGATGATAGGTCTCAAATGGTAGCAGATGGGCACGGTCGCTACAGTGTTCCCGGATCGCTTCCCCATAGGTTTCGACTCCGTCTCCGAGAAAAAGGCACGGGGCTGAAATCTGCTCTAATACAGATTTCAATGTCGAAACCTGGGCGGACCGTACTGGCGCAATCTCGCCACTCGCACTGCGGTAAAAAAGTGCGGTATAGACTTCGCGTTTGCGTGCATCGAGAATTGGACAGACGAGCCCTGCCCAATCACTCACTGTATAAGCGAGCGCCTCTAGCGTGGGAATTCCAGCAACCGGCTGGCCCGTCGCATACGCTAAGCCTTTGACCGTCCCTAGCGCGATGCGCAGTCCGGTAAACGACCCTGGACCGATTGCAACACCGATCCCTTCAATGTCTGGTAAAGTCACCTGCGCTTGGGCAAGCACTTCAGCGATCAGCGGTAAAAGTGTTTCGGTGTGATTGGAGGTCGCCCGAGTCGAGGCTTCGGCTAAGACTTCTTCACCACGTGTGATACCGACGCTGGCGATTTGGGTGGCGGTATCAAGGCCGAGGAGGAGCATGAAAAATCAATTAAGAATGAAAAATTAAAAATGCAAAATGAAGAATGAACAAGGCGCATTCTTGCCCTCCACTTTTCATTTTTAATTCTTAATTTTTCATTGGCTTTGCCATATTATCCCATCACAATCCGTGCGATGTCGTTGTACATCACAAAGACGATGAGGGTGATGATGACCAAAAAACCAAAGCTCAGTGCCATTTCCCGCGAACGCATGCTGGGTGGACGTCCGAGGAGGCCTTCAATCGTGAAGAACATCAGGTGGCCACCATCAAGAATCGGGATCGGCAGCAAGTTAAACACGGCAAGATTCACATTAATAATCGCAGCAAAACGTAGGAGATAGTCGAGTCCAAGCTTCGCTTGCCGCCCAGCTTCTTGCGCAATAAGGATCGGCCCACCAAGTTCTTTGGGCGAGACGTTTCCTGTCACGAGCATCAAGAGATTCTGAAAAATTAACTTGGTCCACGCCCAGGTCTCTTGCGCCGCAACACTGAGCGCTCGACCAAAGGACACTTCCTCAACTTTTGAGTCTGCCGTAATACCAATGGCATAGCGTGAAGCGCCAGTTGTCGGATCATCACGCGATTCTGGAGTCACCGTTAGTTCTGCTGTACCCCCATCCTTCTTTTTGACGGACAGCACGACAGGGTTTCCCTGGCTCTGCTGAATCTTGTCGGCCAATTCTTTCCAGGTGGTCACAGGTGCGCCAGCGACACTGAGCACCTCATCTCCCTTTTCTATGCCAGCTTTGGCCGCAGGGAGATTTGGGACGGTCCCACCAATGCGCGGCAGATCGAGCGGGACGTGCAACCCAAAACTCATAAACAGGACAACAAAGATGATGAAGGCCCAGACGATATTTGAAAAAGGTCCGGCAAAGACGATGAGAAAGCGCCGTGGGAGAGATTTATGCGAGAAGGATTTTTCAATGTCGATCGGGGTTCCGCCTTCCTCTTGCTGCTCCTCCCCAACCATCTTCACATAGCCACCAAGAGGAATCGCACTCAATTGATACTCAGTGTCGCCGACTTGTTTGCCGAAGATTTTTGGGCCAAATCCGAGCGAGAACCGTTCAACACCAACGCCAACCGCTTTCGCCGCAAGAAAATGGCCTAATTCATGGACAAAGATAATCAGCCCAAACACGATAATGACTTGTATAATGACAATTGGATCCATGATTTCCCCTATTCCTCTCTCATAGGTGAGAGTCTAGGCTGACAACGTAATATAGTAATAGAGCATGGCTGAGGGAAAAAGCAAACTATCGACTCGATCAAGGACACCGCCATGGCCGGGAAAAATATGACCCGAATCCTTCGCCCCACATGCTCGTTTAATCGCAGACTCACACAAATCACCAACTTGAGCAACACTCCCTAGGCCCAAGGCTATACATAAGAGTTCAACGAGCGTCTGGTCAGGAAGAAGCCACAACCAGGCTCCGATCGCTGCACCGCAGTTGCCAAGGTATGCCCCAAGACTCCCCTCAACAGTCTTTCCTGGACTGATATGTGGAAGCAGTTTACGTGATCCCCATATGCGTCCCACAGCATACGCCGCCGAATCGCCAAGCATCACGGCCAAGAGCAGAAAGAACACCCACCATCGCCCGTTCGGTACTTCCCCTAGCCATATGAGATGCGGCAGGAGGAAACCAACATACACGACCCCAAGCAATGACAAACTGACGTCAACAAGGCCACGTTCAGGTTGGTGATTACGCAACGCCAGAGCGAAGACAACGAACAGCCCCAACAACAACACCGTGACACTCAAAGAGAGGGAAGATGCTGTCATGGTTACCGCAACCGCAAGTCCCCACCCGACCCCAACCGCAGATGGCAATGATGACAAGGGACGTGTCAGCGAGAAATACTCCCACAGCCCGATCCCCGTTAAGAGCAGAATCGCCGTAGCAAAAAGCCACGAGGGAGACCAACAGACTAAGAGAATTAATAGCGGGACACCGACGGCAGCAGTAAGAAGGCGGTCACGCAACACAATGGTGATTAACGCGTTGCTCGTCTCGGTTCAGTAGCGGTTTGTTGTTCAGCAGTACGGCCAAAACGCCGCTCGCGGTTCTGGTAGTTCGCAAGCGCTCGGAGGAATTCGTCACGCGTAAAATCTGGCCATAACGTGTCTGTCACATATAGTTCAGTATACGCCAATTGCCAGAGTAAAAAATTACTCAACCGAAATTCCCCACTCGTACGAATCAGAAAATCAGGATCAGGAATATCAGCGGTCCACAACGCCTGGGTGAAATGCTGTTCCGTTATGTCTTGGGGAGCCAGTTCACCTCTTTGGACGGCAAGGGCAAGCGTGCGCGTGGCTTGAATGATTTCTTCGCGGGCGCCATAACTGAGCGCAAGGATCACTGTGAGTCCAATGTTGTTACGCGTCGCCGTCATCACGTTGTCGAGTGAATCGCGGACCTTTGCAGGTAAGCGATCCAAGTCACCAACCGCACGAAGGCGGACATTCTTTCGTATCATTTGTGGCAGTTCGCTACGCAAATAGCGTTGCAGCAGTGCCATCAAGGCTCGTACTTCTGTTGGTGGACGCTGCCAGTTCTCCGTTGAAAACGCGTAGAGGGTAACGTAGTCGATACCGATTTCCCGACAAGTCTCGACGACCGTTTCGACAGCTTCTCGCCCACGCTTATGGCCTTCCACGCGACCAAGGCTCCGGCGCTGCGCCCAGCGTCCGTTTCCATCCATAATAATGGCGACGTGCCGAGGGAGGCGGTCTTTTTCTAGACCGTCGTTAATAGTGTTAGAAGGAGAAAGAGAGCGCGTCACAGAGAAGGTATGGTAAAACCACGTGAATGGTTAAACAGCCATGAGTTCGTCCTCTTTTGTTTTGAGGACTTTGTCAATCTTATCGATGTATTCGTCAGTTAATTTTTGTATTCGGTCCTGTGTTGTACGCACCTCATCTTCGGTAATTTGTTTATCTTTTTGCAATTTTTTTATGCGCTCATTCGCATCGCGGCGATGATTACGTGTTGATACGCGGTAATCCTCCCCCACCTTATTGACGTGACGCACGAGCTCTTTCCGCCGTTCTTCCGTCAGTTGCGGAATCGGCACGCGAATGACTTTGCCATCATTCACCGGCGTCAGCCCCAGATCAGACTGTAGGATCGCCTTCTCTATGACATTCATGACGCTTTTATCGTACGGCTGAATGACCAACAGACGAGGCTCAGGCGCGGATAGCGCCGCAAGTTGGTTGAGAGGAGACTTGTTACCGTAGTATTCAACGAGAAGCCCCTCAATCAACGCAGTGGATGCTCGACCAGTGCGGACTTTGGTGAGTTCTTTCCGCAACCCAGCGAGTGTTTGCTCCATCTCTTTTTTTACGGCATCAACGACCTGGGCATTCATGAACGACCTCCATGTACCAAGGTTCCTACCGGTTCACCAAACACAGCGCGCCTAATGTTCCCTGGCTCAAGCAGGCTAAAGACCAAAATCGGCAATTGGTTATCCATACACAAGGAAATGGCTGTCGAGTCCATCACCTTGAGGTTCTGCTGTAAGACCTCGATGTACGTCAGTTTCTGGTATCGTTTGGCATTTGGCACCTTCATTGGGTCAGCATCGTAAATGCCATCAACTTTCGTCGCCTTGAAGATGATCTCTGCCTCGATTTCCATCGCCCGAAGGCTTGCTGCAGTATCGGTAGTAAAATAGGGATTCCCAGTTCCTGCAGCAAAAATCACCACACGCCGCTTCTCTAAGTGACGCGTTGCACGTCGACGAATGTAGGGCTCTGCCACTTGTGTAATCGTCAACGCTGACATCACCCGCGTGGGAGTCCCGAGTTGCTCCAAAGCCTCCTGCATCGCCAGGCTGTTGATAACCGTAGCGAGCATTCCCATGTAGTCACCAGTAGCACGGCCCATCCCTTTGGCACTGGCAGCCACACCACGAAAAATGTTGCCTCCACCGACAACTACTGCGACTTCACAACCAGAGTCATGAACTTCCTTTACCTCATGCGCAACACGCGAGAGCATGTCTTCTTCAATGCCGTATCCGAAGTCTCCGGCAAGTGCTTCCCCACCGATCTTCAACAAGATACGTCGATAACGAGGTGACGCAGTGGTCATTCTGCTTGTCCGGCAGCGCCGTCTCCTTCGCCAATCTGGAAGCGTGCAAACCGACGCACGACAACGTTTTCTCCAGTACGAGCAACGACTTCTTTGATGAGCTGCTCTACCGTCTTCCCCGGCTCCCGGATAAATGGCTGTTCCAGGAGACAGATGTCGCTGTAAAACTTCTCCATCTTGCCTTCGACAATACGATCAATAACTGCCGCAGGCTTACCAGACTCCAACGTCTGCGTGCGATAGATTTCTCGCTCACGCTGTTTTTCGACGTCAGAGACTTCCTCACGACGCACGTACCGAGGATTCGCCGCTGCCACCTGCATGGCAATATCCTTCACTAGCTTTTGGAACTCTTCTGTGCGAGCAACAAAATCGGTCTCACAGTTGACTTCTATCAACACACCGATTTTTCCGCCACCATGAATGTATGACCCCACCACTCCTTGCGCGGCTGCTCGCCCAGCCCTCTTTGCTGCAGCGGCAAGTCCTTTCTCACGCAGATAATCAATCGCTTTTTCGATATTCCCGCTGCTCTCGCTGAGCGCTTTCTGGCAATCAACTACTCCAGCGCCAGTTCGCTCTCGTAGCTCTTTGATCTGGGCCATCGAGGTAGATTTTTCACTCATGCCGCACCTCCCTGCTCGTCAACGGAGGGAGCCTCTCCTTCCGACGGACGGGCATCAACTTGAGTGTCTCGTCCTTCTCCCTGCTGCCGTTCGTCGTACGTCGTTTTACCTTCCAGTACAGCCTCTGCAATGACGTTGGTAAACAAGCGAATCGCCCGAATCGCGTCATCGTTCCCAGGCACTTTGTGCGATACGACATCAGGATCACAGTTCGTATCAACAGGCGCAACGACCGGGATCCCGAGCTTATTCGCTTCTTTCACTGCGATTTCTTCTTTTTTGGTGTCAACGACAAACAGCGCATCAGGCAGTTTCCGCATGTTCTTGATACCACCAAGCGCAGCCATCAGCTTATCGCGTTCCCGACTCATGCCAAGAATTTCACGTTTTGTGAGTGCATCGGCAACCGACGGATTCTCCAGCATTTCTTCAAGCTTCTTTAAGCGCTCAATCGACTTACGAATGGTCTGGAAGTTCGTCAGCATACCACCCGGCCAACGATCATTGACGAAAAACATGCCACACCGTTCTGCCTCTTCACGGACAACTTCTTGGGCTTGCTTTTTGGTGCCAACAAACAGAAATTGTCCGCCCTGCGAGGCAAGGTCGCGTACAAATGAGCAGACCTCGCGCAGCATGCCTACCGTCTGTTGCAGATCGATGATGTGAATGCCGTTGCGTGCACCAAAAATGAAGGGTTTCATCTTTGGGTCCCACCGACTAGTCTGATGTCCAAAATGGACTCCAGCCTCAAGGAGTTGCTTAATCGTCACCTCGGCCATGAATCCTGCCTTTCTCTTAATACGTACTTGTTAGCATGTTACGGAATAACTGGGCGATTTTTGTAGCAAAAGGGGGTAGTCTTTGCAACGCACAGTCATCGTTACTGGTTCATCGACTCAAGGAATTCTTGATTGTTCTTGGTTCCTTGCATCTTATCCATGAGAAATTCCATTGCCTCAACCGTGTTCAATTGCGAGAGCAGTTTGCGCAAAATCCACACGCGGTTGATCACTTCACGAGGCAATAAGAGTTCCTCTTTTCGGGTTCCAGAGCGGTTAATATCAAGCGCTGGGAATATGCGCTTATCCATCAAGCGGCGGTCCAGATGGATTTCCATGTTGCCGGTCCCTTTGAACTCTTCAAAGATCACTTCATCCATCCGGCTCCCAGTATCAATGAGGGCGGTGCCTAGAATAGTGAGGCTTCCACCATCTTCGATGTTCCGAGCTGCGCCAAAGAATTTCTTTGGTCCACGGAGAGCGTTGGCATCCACACCACCCGATAGGAGTTTCCCACTGGGAGGAACGACCGCATTATAGGCACGCGCGAGACGGGTAATACTGTCAAGCAGCACCACAACATCCCGCCCATGCTCAACCAAACGTTTCGCTTTTTCTATGACCATCTCAGCGACTTGGACGTGACGGGTGGCTGGTTCGTCGAATGTCGAACTCACAACCTCTGCACGTACACTACGCTGCATGTCCGTCACTTCTTCTGGCCGTTCGTCAATGAGCAGGACAATAAGAATCACCTCTTTGTGATTCTGCGCGATCCCATGCGCAATGCTCTGCAGCATCATGGTTTTCCCGGTACGCGGGGCAGCAACGATGAGGCCCCGTTGCCCTTTGCCGATCGGCGTCAGCAAGTCGATAATGCGCGCAGTGTACTCCTCAGGGCCATGTTCTAACCTGAGGTGCTCCTGTGGATAGAGCGGCGTTAAGTTGTCGAAGAGGATTTTCTCGCGCGCTTTCTCAGGTTCCTCGTAATTGGTCGCCTCGACTTTCAGGAGGGCAAAATAGCGTTCCCCCTCTTTTGGTGGACGAATCTGCCCGGCGACAACATCACCAGTACGGAGATTGAAACGGCGAATTTGGCTGGGTGAGACGTAAATGTCATCCGGTCCTGGGAGGTAGTTGTAATCCGGTGACCGGAGAAAACCGAACCCATCGGAGAGAATCTCCAGTACCCCCTCTCCATAAATGAAGCCACTTCGTTCGGCTTGCGCCTGAAGAATAGCAAAGATGAGGTCTTGCTTGCGAAGACTTGAGGCGCCGTCGACGTTGAAGTCACGGGCAATTTGTGCAAGCTCACTAATCTTCTTCTCTTTAAGAGCTTTCAGATTAAGACCGTCTTCTTCTTCGGCCACATCGACCCGGACTTCTCTAGGCTCGCCGGTCTCTGCTTTTGTGGACGTCCGACCCATGCAGATATTCCTCCCTTTGCGCGATGCACTTGAACACGATCCTGGAGCTTACCCTCCACTCCAAAGAGGCCTTGCTATAAGACAGCGACATTGGGCGATAATAGTCGGGAATTAAAAGCGACCAGAAGGCGCTCAATACGCTGCTGAGAAAGGAAAAAAAGTGGTGAGAGAATTCTTCCGATCAAGTGCTACGAAATCGTGTTTTACGTTACTAAATTCCCTTCCTACTGTCAATGACAATGTTGTCAGGTGAATCAGTTTCCACCGTGGGTTTTTCACTGCCGCGAAACAAATTCACAAGCGCAGCAAAATCCTCTGGATATGGAGCGCGAATCGAGAGTTGCGTTTGCAACACCGGGTGGCGGAACATGAGGCTCACCGCATGGAGCGCCTGGCGAGAAAAAGACAACACGGCCTCTGCGACCTGCTGAGGGTGAGAGCGGGCCCCATATACGGGATCGCCGACAATCGGATGCCCAATCGCTGCCAAATGCACTCGCAGTTGGTGTGTACGACCAGTTTCTAAGCGCAGTTGGATGAGAGAAAGATGGGGAATTTCATGCAAAACCTGATAGTGGCTTACTGCCATGCGTCCGTTACGAACTTGCACCGCCATCTTCTTGCGATCGACCGGATGACGACCAACCGATAAAGCAATCGTTCCAGTTCGCGGTAGGAGGTGCTTCCATACTACCGCCAGATACGTTTTCTTTATCTGTCGTTCCTTGAACTGTCGTGCTAAGGCTTCTTGCGTCTTCGTATCTTTGGCAATCAATAAAACCCCGGAGGTATCTTTGTCCAGGCGATGAACGATTCCTGGGCGAAAGGCTCCAGGGGTACTTTCCCATCCCCATCGCGCAAGAAGTGCATTGACGACAGTTCCCGACCATTGTCCTGGAGCAGGATGCACCACCATACCGGCAGGTTTGTTAAGCGCGACAAGGAATTCATCTTCGTAGAGGATATCAAGTGGAATGTCTTGCGCTACCGCAGCAGCCGGAGGATCGTCGAAGGGCTGAACCTCGACCAAATCTCCGTCATGCAGGATATACCCCGCTTTTGGCACCGTACCAGCAATACGGATGCACTCATGTTCAAGCAGCATCTTGACGTGAGAGCGTGAGGTCGACAGCAATTCCGCAAGCGCGCGATCCAGGCGTTGACCAGTCCATTGCGCAGGAATCACAAGTTGTTGCATATCAGTTATTAGGAAACGTTATTGTCCGGCGAGGAGTGCCCGCGCACGATTGGCATCTTCTTGAATCTGACGAATTAACTCTGGCACAGAGGGAAACTTTCGTTCTTCACGGATATGCTCAACAAAACTGACCCGCAGGCGTTTGCCATACAAATCTGCGGAAAAATCAAAGAGGTGGGCTTCAATAGTTCGTCGCTTGTTACCAAAAGTGGGGTTCATACCAACATTCGCAACGCCCGGTACGGTCGTCTTCTCATCAACGTCAATCGTGACCGCATAAACTCCGTTCGGTAAGAGCAGGTCAGCACGAGGGCGGAGATTGGCCGTCGGAAAGCCGATAGTACGTCCCCGTTGGAACCCTTTTTCCACACGTCCACTCACCGCATATGCACGCCCTAAGAGGCTGGTGACCTCGCGCATGCTGGCAGTCCCAAGTAAGGTACGAATACCCGTGCTGCTCACCCCTTTACCATCGATCAGCACCGGGCCAACAACATCGACGGCAAAACCAAATTGCTTTCCCAGCGCGACAAGCGTCTCTGCATTCCCGGATCGACGATGCCCGAAACTGACATTATGACCAACCACCACTCTTTCCACCCCAACAGTATTCACCAAATAACGTTGGACAAACTCCTCAGCTGTCAATTGAGCAAACGCTGACGAAAAGGGTTGCAGGATAACCCCATCTACTTTCAGAGAACGAAGTAATAGCAATTTTTCGCGGAGACTCGAAATAAGCGGAAGGGGGTTCTGTGGTCGCAGAATCGTGAGTGGGTGAGGGTGAAAAGTGAGAACTAATGCAGTTCCCTGTATCGCACGAGCCTCGTTTATGGCTTTCGCAAGAATTGCCTGATGACCGAGATGAACACCGTCGAAATTCCCCAGACTAATCACTGGGCGAGAAAAACGACGGCGGGAGGTAATGTGACGAATAACCTCCATAATCCCTACGTCAGGTCTGTGGGTTGCAGAAAATTGCGAAGATTAACGACCAAGGCTCTGAAGCTTTTCGCGTGCCTCTTTCGCTTGTCTGGAGTTCGGGTGATCATTAATGAGCTTCTGCAAAATGAGCCGAGCATCAGTTTTATCACCAATTTCAACGAACGCTTGCGATTGTCGTAACAGCGCAGCCGCAACTTTGTCGCCTTTACGGTACTTCAAGACATCGTTGTATTCAAGAATCGCGCGATTATAGTCTCTGCGCGTGAAGTAACTTTCGCCGATCCAGTATTGAGCATCGTCTGCAAGCTCGGACGTCGGGTTTTTACGCTGAAAAGTCCGAAACTGTTGAATAGCCTTGTCATATTGCTGGCCGTTGAGAGCTTGCCATGCGCCCCGATAATCTTCTTGCACTTCAGGTGATTCCTTTGCAAGGAGAATCTCATCTTCGAGTGGTAGCGAGAGCACTGGCGGTGGGGGCGGCGGAGTCGGTGGGGGCGGAACCGCAGCCACTTGCGGCGCCTCGGCTGGCGGTGGCGTCGCTGTCGGCGCCGGAATCGCTGTCGACGGCGTTGGCACAGGCCGTGGTACTGTACTTTCTCTTCGCATACTGAGTTGGCGTTCCAGCGACGCGATCCGCTCCTCCAAGTTTTGTACTTGAGGATTGGCGACGACTGTTGTCGGGCGAGTCTTTGATGCTCGGTCTACACGGAAACGCAACTCTTCCATTTCACCGCGCATCTTTTCGAGTTCTCGCCGCATGGCGTCATTGACTGTTCGGCTGTCAGCCAATTGCGTGCGGAGCTGATCATTCTCTCGATTTTGCGCTTGGAGATCCGCCTGAGTTGCACATCCGCTCACCCAGACGCAGGTCAGAAGGGCTATTGAACTAACAGTAGCAATTGTTTTCACAGGTAGTTGTCAATCGTAGGAGTTTTGAGATTATCGACCAACTAACAAAAAGTGCGCTCTGCGGTTTTGCTGCCAACAATCTTCAGTCGACTCTTTACAAGCCGGGAGTTCCTCTCCATAGCTAATTGTCGACAACTGATTCGCATCAACCCCCAGGTTTACCAAATAGTCCCGAGCGGCTTTCGCTCGCTTGGCTCCTAGTGCGAGATTATACTCGACCGTTCCGCGCTCATCACAATGGCCTTCAATTTCAACTTTCGCCCCAGAATTATTCTTCAACCAATCAGCGTGAGATTGTAGGGCATTACGCGCCTCGGTTGACAGATCAAAGGCATCGTAATCAAAATACACATCACTCAACGGGCCGCCCGCTCCTCGATCAGCACCTTCGCGTTCGATACGTTCACGAGTACGCTGGCCTGGGTCCTTCGCTGCCAGATTCCGATCTTGTATTCCGCTAGAACCAAGTCCTCCCGCACCTCCAGGCCCACTTAGATCACTATCGCCTGGTCCTTGCTGTTGCTTCGGGCATCCACTCACCAACAATGTCAACAAAAACACACCGAGGATTCGCCAGCTCCGCATACACACACTCCGCATCTTTACCTTAGTTGTTTCTTCTTTTCTTCCTGGCTATTCCAGGCGTGGGGACCAAGCGGGACTAGTATCATCTCCCCCCCCACGAGTCAATTCTTTCACGCTATTCCCATCGCGGCGCGCAATCATTAAGCGGCCACGTTGACTGAAGACAACATAGCGTCCATCTGGAGACCACGATGGGTCCTCTCCAGCACCAAGTGAGCGCGGCTCTCCGCCATTTACAGGCATCACCATCACGCGAAATCCACCAGAACGAGTAGTGTAAGCGATCAAATCGCCTTTGGGCGACCACGCCGGTGAAGTGTTGTAGTCTCCCTGATACGTGAGCCGGCGGATGTTCCCACTACCGACATCCATGACATAAATCTGAGGTCCACCACGGCGACTGGAGCAGAACGCGATACGTCGACCATCCGGTGACCAAGTCGGTGAGACATCAATCCCCGAGTCCTCGGTCAAGCGTCGCACTACACGACCTTCAGGGGTCAGGAGAAACAGGTCTGAATTTCCATCTTGCTCCAGGCTCACAGCGATTGTTGAGCTGTCGGGTGACCATCGCCCACCACTGTACCCCACAGTTGACGACAAGCGGGTTTGGTCGCCAGTGCGCACATCAAGAAGATATGGATATGGTCCACCATGACGATAGGAGCAGTACGCTAGCATACTTGCAGAAGGGTCCCAGCTTGGCCCCAAACTGAGGCTCCGATCTCGTGTCAGGGCAGAAATCTGTCGCCCACTCAGGTCGGTCACATACAACTCTTTGGCTCGGCCACCACCACGAGTCGAAACAAACGCGATACGTGAGTCAAACGGGCCACGCTCTCCAGTCAGTAAGAGCATGACTTCATCGGCAAAACGATGAGCCATGCGCCGTAATTCTCGCCGCTCGCCCCGATAGCGTTTCCCACCCAGCTGTCTGCGCAAAGCCACATCAAAGAGCCGTGCCTCAATTGTCAGATTATCTCCCTCAGAAGAAACCACTCCTTTGACGAGAGTCAGCGCTCCGAGATCTGACCAATTCTGGAAGTTGATGTCTTCCGCTAAGACTCCCTCTCCTGCTCCAGCCTCTCCGCCTCGACTCATAACGCGAAAATAACCGGATAAATCGAGATCGCGAGACAACACTTCAGCAAATTCATTCCCAATCCCTGATCCCTCGGCGCCATTTGCTCCCTGGAGCGGTGCGATCGCAATAGGTAAACTCTGCCCCCCCTCTTTGGTAATTTGCAAATTGATTTGTGCCTTCCCAGTAAGAGGGCTCATCACGAGGAGCACGACCACCCCCAATAATAGACCTGTGACGCGGTTACGATTATATCGTTCAGCCGCTGGTTCCGCTCTCAGCCCTATCCCACTCACTCCTCACCTCCAAACGTCATATGGACCTTTTGCGTGATAAAGTCTTCCCGATACATCTCAGGCGGAGACGGAAGTTTCGCGTTTCTCACTGCCCGCAACGCAGATTGATCAAAGCCACGATCCCCCGAAGGTTGTATAAGTTCAACATCGGCTACCGTGCCATCCGCTCCCACGGCGAACTGCACCACTGCTCTTAGCCCTGGCTTCCGATCGGGCACGATCCAGCCGTCTTTCACTTTTTGTTTGATACTCTCCGTATAGGCCAGAAACTCTGGGCCATAGACCTTCGCTTTCGCTACGCGCCCGTCGCCATCTTCTTTGTTTTGACCTGATTGTGCCGTCGATTGTGATGCCGTCTCTTTACTGCGCGCCTCTCGACTACCTACCCCTTGCCGTACCCGGTCGATAGCTTTGGCGATACCGTTCTCACGACTTGCGACTTCTTCTCGTTCACGTACGCGTTCAACTGCTGAAGCAATCATTCTTTCACGCGCTTCGTCATCCTTTTTGGCCTGGGCTGCATCAGCAGCAGAAGTTGACGACTGCACAGGTGTTTTTACCGTCTCAGATGATGTTGACTTTGCCTGAGATGTATCAGCTTTCTCGCTTTTCTCTATCTTCTTGGGCTCGCTCGTCTGTTCCTTTGTTATCGTTTTCGCCGTTTCTTGTGGTTTCTTTTCTGGTTTAGGTTTAGATGGCGGAGGCTGGACTTTCGGCGGTTCCTTGGCTTTCGCTACCTCGTTAGGCTTCTTTTCCTGAACTTTCACCTGCTCATTTTTCGGCGCAGGTTTTTCCTTGGGTGTTTCTTTCTTTTCTACCGGCCGCGCCTCCATCTTCGGCTTCACCGGCTCTTTTGCCTTCACCTCATTTATTTTTTTCTCTTGAGGAGGTGGCGGTTTCTTTTCGACTGGCTTCGCGGCAGCAACTGCTTTCGGCGGTTCTTTCTCCTGTACCGCCGGTGGCGGCTTTGGCTTGGGCGGTTCTACCTTTTTAGCCACCTCCTTCGGTTTTTCTGCAGGTGCCTCTTTTACCTTCACCTTCTCGGGTTCGACTGATTTTGGTTTCTCTTGAGGAGCTTGTGGCTTCGCCTGGGGCTCTTGTTTGGCTGGGAGCGACTCCCGTTGCTCACCTTTTGCCGAGGGAGAGGGAGGTTTTTCTACTGCAGACGAACGCGGAAGCGCAGCTACACGATCTTCAGCCCCCTTCCGTTTGCCAGTGCCAGTAGGGCCGACAAGCGTCACTTCATAGGCAGTTGACTGGGGTTCCTTTGGCTTGGTGAAGTGCAGGTGTCCAGTGATAACGAGGGCCCCGATCACCACAGCATGCAGCATCGCCGACACTGCAATCATGCGGCCGATACCACGATCGTGCTGTGGCTCTTCGTATGATTCAGTCGCGAGATTCATTAGTCTTCTATTGGAGAGGTCATCATACTGAGTTTTTTCACACCAACATTACGGAGTACCGCCATCACTTCCACGACTTTTCCGTACGGCACCCCCTTATCTGCTCGAAGGTAGACGGCCTGCCCTGGTGCTTTCTGAACACTCTCGGTCAGTCGGTGCTGCAATTCTGCCAAACTCAGGGTGCGGTTTTCTAAATGGACTTTGCCATCTTTGCTTACTGAAATCACAAGGCTGGTATCCGGTCCATCTACCGGTCCGGCAGCAACTTGAGGCAAATCTACCGCCACCCCGTGCTGAAGGATGGGCGCAGTCACCATAAAAATCACCAGGAGAACAAGCATCACATCCACAAGCGGTGTGATGTTGATCTGAGAAATACTGTCTTCTTGTTGCTGATCAAATGCCACAACAACTCCTCGTCCTACAAACACCGCGGTTTAGAGGAAGTGACGCTCAGCGATATTGAGGAACTCCGCGACAAAGTTCTCCATGTCCGCGGTCAATACACGAATCTGACGACTGAAATAATTGTAGGCCATGACCGCAGGGATTGCGGCTGACAGCCCGACCGCGGTCGCAATCAGGGCCTCCGCAATTCCAGGGGCAACCGCTTGAATACTAGAGGTCTTCGTCACCGCTAGCCCACGAAATGCGTCCATAATACCCCACACGGTACCGAATAGCCCAACGAAGGGCGCAGTGCTGGACGTAGTCGCGAGAAATATCAAACCTCGCTCCAGGCGAGTAATCTGTAAACGCATTGCCCGCCGCATCGCCCGCTCGATATTCTCGATCCCACCTTCCTCTGGGGTACTCAGTGGTTCGCCTTCTACTGCTGCCGGTTGTTTCCGGGTACGCACCAAACGCATCAATTCTTGGTAACCCGCGCGAAAGACCTGTGCCACTGGACTTTCTTTCATTTCCAGCGAAGCTCCATGAATAGACGAAAAGTTTTTTGTCTCCCAAAACACCGACGCAAAGCGCTCAGACTCACGACGAGCCTTAAAGATCTGTAGAAATTTATAGAAAACAATCCCCCAACTGATAATGGAAAAAAACAGCAGGAGGTACAGCACCATCTGGACGACAAGCCCAGAGTGCGTGACCATATCGAGGATACTATCCGCAGCGAGAACTGGTGCCTCCTCCACTTGGGCAGCAACCTGCTGAAAGAGTGCGTCCATACTACTCTGCACCAGCACGAGAAAACCGACGTTCCTCCACCTCATGCAACCTCTCCACCACATGTCTTCAGTAGTAATACATGCAGAAACCAAGGTCAGTCAATTCACATAAGATAATCAACTTCACAAGACAATCCTTTTGTATGGGTTTTTCGCTTGACTGCCAAAGATCAATACGCGAGGATAAGAGAAATTTTTCTTGCTGAGGGAACTATGGCTGTGAAAGTAGGCATCAACGGATTTGGCCGCATCGGCCGCAACGTATTGCGCGCGAGCTTGCAACAACCTGAACTCGATTTTGTCGCCATCAACGACATCACCGACGCAAAAACTCTTGCCCATCTCTTGCAGTACGATTCCGTACATGGTCGCCTCAATGGAGAAGTCAAAGCCGAGAAAGACGCTCTGGTCGTCAACGGCAAACGTATCCAGATTTTACAAGAGCGTGACCCCAATAAACTGCCCTGGAAGTCACTCGGAGTTGATCTCGTACTGGAGTGTAGCGGAATCTTTACCGACAAAGACAAGGCAGTGGCACACCTCACTGGCGGTGCGAAAAAGGTCCTCGTCTCCGCTCCTTCGAAAGGTGCGGACATCACGCTATGTTATGGCGTTAATCACACCGCGTATGATGCAGGGAAGCACACGGTGATCTCGAACGCTTCGTGTACAACAAATTGCCTGGCACCAGTCGCCAAAGTACTGAATGACAACTTTGGTATCAAGCGCGGACTGATGACGACCGTTCATGCGTACACCAATGACCAGCGCATTCTCGATCTGCCACACTCCGATATCCGTCGCGCACGTGCGGCTGCGCAATCGATGATTCCGACCAGCACCGGTGCTGCCCGCGCCGTGGGCGAAGTGCTTCCGCAACTCAAAGGCAAACTCGACGGCATGGCCGTACGCGTTCCCACTGCTAACGTCTCAGTGGTTGACCTTGTGGCCGAACTGGAAAAGCCCGCCACCGAAGCAACAGTTAACGCCGCAATTCGCACGGCTGCTGAAGGGCCACTCAAAGGTGTGCTTCAATACTGCGAAGAAGAACTGGTCTCTGTCGACTTTAATGGGAACCCTTCGTCCTCAATTTTCGACTCCGCTCTGACAAAAGTAATGGACAACAATTTTGTGAAAGTCTTATCGTGGTATGACAACGAGTGGGGGTTCTCCAATCGGATGCGAGATGTGGCCGTCTACATTGGCCAGAAACTGTAAGCTATGGCGATTCGACGTTCTCTCATTGCAGGCAACTGGAAAATGCACGGCACGCGGGCCGAAGCTGAGCGATTACTGTCCGCGTTAAAATCCCAGATCGGTCGCCCCGCAGACCGAGAAGTTGTGGTTGCTCCACCTTTCAGTACCCTGGAGACGGCAAGTCGGTTGTTAGCAGGCACTTCCATTCGCTTAGCCGGACAAAACCTTCACTGGGAGCCGCAAGGAGCTTTTACTGGTGAAGTGTCCGGCCCCATGTTGAAGGAGTTGGGCTGTACGTACGTCATCATCGGCCATTCAGAACGGCGGCAGTATTTCGGTGAAACCGACGAACAGGTCGCCAAGAAAGTACAAGCTGCCCGTCGCGACGCGCTGATTCCTATCGTTTGCGTTGGCGAGACCCTCGAACAACGAGACCAGGGAGAAACATTAGCCACCCTTGCTCGTCAGGTGCGTGGGGCTTTGCAAGGACTCGATGCGCAAGCGATTGCCTCACTCGTTGTTGCGTATGAGCCAGTATGGGCGATCGGCACAGGACGAACAGCGACACCGGTACAGGCTCAAGAAGTGCACGCCTCGATTCGTATGACTTTAGCAGACCTCGCAGATCGTTCGTCTGCCGAACTTGTACGACTGTTGTACGGAGGTAGCGTCAAGCCAGACAACGTAGATTCCCTCATGGCAGAGCCTGATATTGATGGTGCTTTGGTCGGTGGAGCAAGTTTACAAGCCGAGGCCTTTGCCCGCATCGTACAATTCCGCTAAGATCGCCCGATTATGTGGAGCACAGCATTTACCATTCTTCATATTTTGGCATGCATTTTTCTCGTTGTGGTCGTTCTGCTACAAACTGGCAAGGGCACTGATGTCAACGCCGTCTTTGGTGGTTCAAGTCAGACGATCTTCGGTAGCTCAGGAGCAGGCAATTTTCTCACCAAGCTCACGACAGCGACGGCAGCCATCTTTATGGCCACTTCGCTATTTCTGACCTACGGTACAGCACGGCAAACAAAGAAGAGTGTGTTCGATGTAGAACCGGCTCCCGCCGCAGCACCAGCTCCAACCACAGCCGAACAACCATCAACAGCCCCAGCGGGTGAAAGCGGGACAACAGGCGATAAGCCTGCGGAAGCACCAGCAGCGTCGCAAACGCCATCGGCGGTCCCCGCGCCTACGTCTTCGGCTCCTCCGACAACAGATCCTTCTGTAACTGTATCGACAACGACCGTGGGAACTCCTGCGCAAGGAACGGCAGCAACAAACACAGCTCCGACCACTCCCGCGACAAATAGTGAAGCGGCAAAGACCCCAGAATCCGCTCCCACGCCATCACCTGCGCCAAAGTAAGAAGATCAATTACAGATTCAGCGCATGAGGTACAGGCGTCCTTGCTTGCAACGCGAAGATTGATCAAGCTATTCTTACTCAGAGAGGAGTGACATTTTCTCTGAGTCTGAGAGTTCCCTGGTATTGTGCGCGGCCCTTTCTCGTAAAGGGGGCCAAGATTGAGATTCACAAAATGAGCGACACGTTTTTTTCAGAGCTTGAGGCAGAAGCGATCGAAATCATCCGCGAGGTTGCGGCAACGGCAACAAAACCGGTGATGCTGTACTCGATCGGCAAAGATTCCTCTGTCATGTTGCGCTTGGCGCAGAAGGCATTCTATCCCGGCCCTATTCCTTTCCCGCTGATGCACATCGATACCAAATGGAAATTCCGCGAGATGATCGCGTTTCGTGAGCGCATGGCGAAAGAAGCTGGCTTCAAGCTGATCGCGTATACCAACCCGCGCGGACCTGCCGAAGGCATTGGTCCGATTACGCATGGCTCAGCGTATCATACCGACGTCATGAAAACGGAAGCCCTGAAGCAAGCACTCGATATGCACGGCTTCGATGTCGCATTCGGTGGCGCCAGGCGTGATGAGGAAAAGTCGCGGGCCAAAGAACGGATCTTTTCGTTCCGTGCGCCGGGTCATCGTTGGGACCCCAAAGCCCAACGTCCGGAGCTGTGGAATCTCTATAACGCGCGCATCAATACCGGTGAAACGATCCGGGTGTTTCCCCTGTCTAATTGGACCGAAGCTGATATCTGGGGGTATATCCGCCAAGAGCATATTCCCATCGTGCCGTTGTATTTTGCGGCTGTACGTCCGGTAGTCAAACGCGATGACCAGTGGATTATGGTCGACGATGATCGCCTGCCACTCCAACCAGGCGAAACGCCGCAAATGCTGAAGGTGCGGTTTCGTACGCTCGGTTGTTATCCGTTGACCGCAGCAATTGAGAGTAACGCCGAGACACTTGAAGAAATTGTTGCCGAGACGCTCGGCGCGACAACCTCTGAGCGCCAGGGACGTGTGATCGATCATGACGGTGCTGGTTCCATGGAGCGCAAAAAGCAGGAAGGGTATTTCTGATGGACATGCTGCGCTTTATTACTTGCGGCAGTGTTGATGATGGAAAATCGACGCTGATTGGCCGCTTGCTGTACGAGACTAAGTTGATCTTTGAAGATCAATTGGAGGCGTTGAAAAGGGACTCGAAAAAATTCGGCACCCAAGGTGAGCGCTTAGATTTTGCGCTACTGGTTGACGGGCTGCAGGCGGAACGGGAACAGGGGATCACCATTGATGTCGCCTATCGTTTTTTCGCCACTCCTCAGCGTCGCTTTATCGTTGCCGACACCCCAGGCCATGAACAATACACGCGCAATATGGCGACCGGCGCATCGACAGCACAAGCGGCAGTGCTACTGATCGATGCGCGCAAAGGGGTCCTGGTACAGACCAAACGCCACAGCCGCATTGTCTCGATGCTCGGCATCCAACACGTAGCACTGGCAGTGAATAAGATGGATCTGGTCGATGGTTCACAACTCGTCTTTGACGAGATCGAACTTGCGTATCGCCGCTTTGCCGAAGAACTGCACTTTGAAACAATCACGGCAATTCCGATGTCAGCGCTTGAAGGCTACAACATCGTCGAAGCGAACTCTGCCGAACTCGCTTGGTATCACGGGCCGAGTCTATTGCAGTGGCTTGAAACCGTCCCGGCTGATGAGCGCGAAACGACGCAGCCGTTTGCTATGCCAGTGCAGTGGGTTAATCGACCGAACCTCGATTTTCGCGGATTTTCTGGCCGCGTCGCCAGCGGCACGGTCAAGCCTGGAGACATTGTCCGCGTCAGCCCTTCTGGGGTTGCAAGTCGCATCAAAGACATTGCCGTCTTTGGCGGTTCGCAAAGCGCAGCCCATGCTGGCGAGTCGGTCACGTTAGTCCTCGAAGACGAAATCGATGCGAGTCGTGGTGATGTCATTGCCGCAGCATCTCACCCAGTCGAAGCCGCCGATCAGTTCGAGGCCGATCTCTTTTGGATGAGTGAACAGCCCCTGCTGCCTGGACGCTCCTATGCTGCCCTGATTCATACCAAGGCGGCAAGCGTGACAGTGAGTGATATCAAGTATCGGCTTGATATTAACACTGGCGCTCGTCTAGCGGCCAAGACATTAAGTCTCAACGAAATTGCCACAGTCAATATTAGCTTCGACCGTCTCGTCCCGTTTGCGCCGTATACTGACAACAAGCGCTTGGGTGCATTTATTATCATCGACAAGTTGACCAACGAGACCGTCGGTGCCGGAATTATCCATTTCGCCTTGCGTCGTGCGGTAAACGTCCATTGGCAAGCCATCCAGGTCACCAAATCCGCCCGTGCTGAAATTAAACACCAACAAGCGCGTTGCTTGTGGTTCACCGGTCTCTCGGGTTCGGGCAAATCGACGATTACCAATCTGCTAGAGAAGCGTTTACATGCTGAAGGCAAGCACACCTACATTCTCGACGGCGATAATGTTCGGCATGGACTCAACCGTGATCTGGGTTTCACCGAAGCAGACCGCGTAGAAAATATTCGCCGTGTCGCCGAGGTGGCAAAACTCTTTGTTGACGCCGGTCTGATTGTGCTCGTCTCGTTTATCTCACCGTTTCGCGCCGAACGCCAACTGGCGCGCAGTTTGTTCGATGCCAGCGAGTTCCTCGAAGTCTTCGTCGATACACCGATTGAAGAATGCGAACGCCGCGACGTGAAAGGCCTCTACGCCAAAGCACGACGCGGCGAGCTAAAGAATTTCACCGGCATCGACAGCAGCTACGAGCCACCACAGGCACCTGAGATTCATCTGCATACGTTAAATCTCACAGCCGAGGCGTGCGTTGATGAGATTATGGAGGTGCTCGCGTAGAGGGATCCTATAGTGCTACAGTCAGTGGATTGAAAAGGGGTCGATCATGAGCATGACTGATCTCGGAAAACAGCTACACGATAAAGCCACACGTGGTAGCGCTTTATCTTCCGATGAACAGGCGCAATTAGACGCTTGGTACGTTCAACAAGACCAAGAAGAGGAGGAACTCCTCTCCCAAACCTCTTCTTCCGCTACTCTTACGACTCTCCAAACCCAAGTCGACACGGGAGTAGCACGACTCCTCGCCGTTACGCAGCGCATACAAGAGATCGAGACTCACAATGAGATGCTCCGGCGCGATATTGCGGCATTGCAGAGGCAACTACCACACCCATCACCTGTACAGTCCGCATGAACATTGACGAAACGACCCGACTCCAAGTGCGCGAACGAGCGCAGTTTTCCTGTGAGTATTGTGGTGTTACCGAGACTGATACAGGAGGAGAGCTCACGGTTGATCATTTTCGCCCACAGTCTAAAGATGGGACTGATGACCTCGCTAATCTGCTCTATTGCTGTCCACGCTGCAATCAATACAAAGCAGACTACTGGTCAGCAGATGAAAATGAGCCGCATTTGTGGAATCCAAGGAAAGAAGCTTTCGCGACCCACCTCCTCATGCTCACAGACGGAACGCTATACTCGATTACACCAATAGGCGCGTTCACCTTACGAAGGTTACGCTTGAATCGTCCGCCCCTTGTCGCGCTTCGCCTTCGTCGATACCATCACAGTCAAGAACAACGACTACTCGCACGATATCGAGACCTTGTCACGGTCTTGGAACAACTGCAAACGCAACAAGTTACATTACTAGAGGAGCAGCGAAAGTTACTAGAAGAGCAGCGCGTGTTACTAAAATTATTATTAGAGCAACGACGATAGATCGAAGGGTTTACTTTTTCCGTCTTCCCCTACAGCCTGTATCCTCAAGCCTATAGCCTCTCCTCCCATTCTTCATTTTTGATTTTTCATTTTTAATTATTTGAGCCCTGCCCTGCGCAACGCTGCAATCTGCCGATCTAACACTGCGGGATCAATGAAGAGATGACTATGCGATACGCGGTGAGCGTGCGGATGGTGGCTTCTTCATCATCGCCCATGAGGCGGCTGTAGCCCGCGACATCGGTACTAAAGATCGCCGCCAGTTTGCGTTCCATCCCCACTGCGCTCGGCTCGTCGGACATTAGTCCCCTCCTTTTTTCTACGGGAATCTTGTCGCCTATGCAGTTCCCTCTTCCTGGTAGTGCGCCACCGGAACGCGAACATGTTCGGTAATCTGATCGCTCTGCGCGGCGATTTGCCGCATCCTCTTGTAGACGTGAGCGTGGTGATAACGCTCCCCACATTTGTGACACACCCAAGCAGGGACATCCTCAATAATCACAAGTGCCTGACCATGCCGAAAGTATTCGCGCTCACAGACCGCTTCCAGCTGTCCGGTACAGCACCGAACACAGACTTCACCAGTCATGTCTATTTCTTTTTTAGGTTTCATAGACTGTCACCATAACAACAAGCTGACGCGTCTAAAATGGTTGCACCACTGCCGTCAAGCCGCGTCCGTCCAAAGCTGTTCCCTCAACAATATATTTGGGGCGACTAATAGCATCTCTTGCCCTTCGCACGATACTTCCGTTGAAGATTGCGGTTTCAAGGTCTTGCTCGGTAAAGCCATCGTTAGCCAATTCGTTCTCGACATGAACAGACAGGACATAGTCTCCCTGCCGCACCAACGTCTGAATCCGTTGCAAGATACGGGGATACATACGTTCAACGAGAAAACTCCGACTTCAGCTAATGGAGACGCAGGTCTAACTCACACTGAGCGAAGTGATAGCGTATGGAGGCAGAGAATAGCAAACCGGCAGCAGGCGGACAGGACGACGCTGCCGTTTTTAGGGGTGACTCACCCTACACTTTTAGAGCTGCAACGGAATCAGCAGCAACGCAAAGATATTAAACACAAGCAGCAACCCGGTCAGGATAAAGCAGTAGCCCATAATATCGCCAAAACGCAAACCAGCGACGGCAAGAATCGGAATTGCCCAAAATGGCTGAATGAGGTTTGTGGTCATATCGCCGTAGGCATAACTCAGAGTGACAGTCGGAATCGACACACCAAGCGCTTGTCCAGCAGGGATCAGATACGACGCTTCGACAATCCACTTCGACCCGCCCGAAGGAATGAAGTAATTCAGCACCGCTGAATAGAGATAGACCACAACGGGAAACAGCCGCGGCGAACTTGCTTGAATGAAGAAATGGGTAAGCACTTTTCCTAAGTCGGTGTACGACATCAAACCAAAGATTCCGGCATAAAGTGGATATTGAACCACAATTCCCCAGGTATTTTTAATGCCTTCTTCACAAGCCGAGAGGAACGACTTGGGATACCAGTGTAGCAATAATCCCAACGCGAGCAGCAACAAGTTATAGTTGTCGATTGTCCAGGCTTGTCCAAGTCCAACCTTCTGTACTTGAAGCGCAAAAACACCGAGCATCGCGACCCCTACAATCAGTGACCACCCAGGCCACCACTCTAGCCGCTCTGCTGGGATCATCTCAGTTGGTCTCGTCTTTACGGTATTCGTCGCCATTAACCGCGCGGTCTGTTCTTCGGAGACGGTGAGAGTCTGCTCTGCAGAGGGAACCAGGAGGGCAACAAAAACCAAGCCAATGAGTCCTGCAACCAAAGCATAAGCCAAATTGAATGTACTAAACATGGTCTGGGAGGTTGGAACCAGTTCATGAAGAACTCCTGATTTAATAAGAAAGTTATCAGGTGTAGCGATAATCAGCGGTGCCGAGCCTGAGAGTCCGGTGTGCCAGATCGTACCGAGTCCGAGATAGGCACATGTCACCAATAGGCGAAAATCAGCCCGTGGATTCGCCCGCACAAGGAAGGGTAGAAACGCAGCACATACCACCAGACTAAACGCCCAATTGAGCCACGCGGTCACGGTCGAAAATAGCCCCATCAGGAGAATTGCCTGACGTGGATGCTCTGGATCAGGTCGCGAGGCCATCCATTCAAACAATTTCTTCACTGGTGGTGAAACTGCGCAGGCATACGACACCACCATCATCAAGGTAAACTGCATCGCTAATGTAAGCAGCGCCCACAGCCCTTTTCCCCAGGCTTCCAACGCACTCGCGGGAGTAGCACCACCAACGACGATTGCTAAAGCCGCTACAACCAGGGTCAGCATCACGGCAATGACCCATGAATCTGGCACCCAACGTTCAGTCCACCGGGTAATTGCTAATCCTAAGCGAGCAAGAATGCCCATGCGTTTACTCCCGAATTCAGCAACTAACTTCTTTAGTAGCCAGTAGTCAGCATGGGGAAAAGCGTTTTTTCGCTACTGACTACTGAATGCTAACTACTGACTACTTTTCCTATCCTCCCCCAGCCCCCCAACCCCCAGACCCTAGACCCCAGAAAACGAGGCTGCTAAACCGGTTTCCAATATCGACTTCGTCTACCTCACGCAATGACACGCACGGTAGACGCATCTGTGGAGGACGTCATGGCAGAGCGTGCCCTTGAGGGTGTTCGCATTATTGAATGTGGCTACCTGGTTTCTGCAGCCTACGCGGCAAAATTGATGGCTGATATGGGCGCTGAAGTGATCAAGATCGAAGAACCATCAGGCGACCTTGCGCGGCAACGCGGCCCCTACCCTGGCCACATCCCACATCCAGAAAAGAGCGGGTTGTTTCTCTATCTAAATACCAACAAACAAGGGGTGACCTTAGATCTCAAACAGAGCCAGGGGCAAGATATTTTCCACCGTCTGCTGAAAGATGCAGACTTGCTTATTCATAACTATCACCCAACAGAAATGGCTGACGTAGGACTCGATTACGCACGGATCGAGAAAGTGAAGCCGTCTCTGGTCATGACAACCATTGCACCGTTTGGCCTCAGTGGCCCACATCGTGATTATCAGGCAACCGACCTCACAACCTGGAGTGCAGGCGGCATCACGCATCTCAACGGTGGAGGCCCTGGCACCGACGAAATGCCACCGCTCCGCACCTTTGGCCAACAGGCAGGTTATCAAGGCGGTGTTAATGCTGCCATTGCCTCGTTAGGTGCGTTGTTCTCTCGCCTCAGTACCGGGGAAGGTCAGCATGTCGAGGTCTCGATTCAAGAAAGCTTACTGGCAATTCTTGAATTAACCTTTGAGTTTTGGCCCTACATGAACCTGCCCTCTTCTCGCCTCGGACAAAAACCGATTCAGCCGCTCGAATTTCTCGAATGCAAAGATGGCTGGATCTTTTTGTGTTGTGTTGAGGAACATCAGTGGAAGAACTTCGTCAGCGTCATGGACAATCCTGAATGGGCGGGCGAAGAAATCTTCGCTGATCGTTTCAGTCGTGCAGCAAACTGGGATGTGCTCGGTCCGATGCTGCAGGATTGGATCAAAGATCAATCAGTGATGGACCTCTACCACAAATGTCAGTCGCGCCGTGTCCCTATTGCTCCCGTATCGACTATGGGGGATCTCTTTAACAATGAACATCTGAAATCACGCGGCTTTTTCGCGACGATCGATCATCCAACTACTGGCCCACTGCAATATCCCGGAGCGTTGTACAAATTCTCAGAAAGCCCGTGGGAGATTCGTCGCCCAGCACCGTTGCTCGGGCAACATAATGACGAAGTCTACGGCAAGCTGGGATTGTCACAAGCTGAGATTGGGCAGTTGAAACAACAAAGAATCATCTAATTGCGGAGTGTAGATTGCGGAATGCGGATTATCGAAAGAAAAATTTCTTAACCTTTTCCATTCCGCAATCCGCAATCGCCAATCCGCAATGAATCATAGGAGAAACCACATGGCCCGTCTTCCATTAGAGGGTATTCGCGTCGCCGACTTCACCTGGGTATGGGCTGGGCCGTTTTGCACGCTCCAGCTTGCTCATCTTGGCGCTGAAGTGATTCGCGTGGAAACGTCAACGCGCCCATGCATCACTCGGCTGATCCCACCGTGGCCCAATGGCCAATCAACCGGCGTGAATAGCAGCGGCTACTTTAATCAGTACAACCAAGGCAAGCGGTCACTGTCGCTCAACCTGAAGAAATCAGAAGCGCTCGAACTTGCTAAACAGTTAGTCGCCAAAAGTGATATCGTCACGGAAAACTTTGCCGGTGGCGTAATGGACCGTATGGGATTGGGCTATGAGACGCTGAAGCAAATTAATCCCAAGATCATCATGATCTCGCTCTCTGGCTATGGCACCACTGGACCAGAAAAAGAGTACATCTCATACGGGCCAGCTCAGGTTCCAATGAGTGGCTTAGCCTCACTTACTGGCTATAAAGGCTGGCGCCCCATGCACGTCGGTATCTCCTATGGCGATCCCAATGGTGGATTGCACGGTGCGTTCGCAGTCATGTGCGCACTGATGTACCGCGCTCGTACTGGCAAAGGGCAGTATATCGATCTATCACAATGGGAGACCTCAACCGCAATGGTTGCCGAAGGGCTGCTCGATTACAGCATGAACGGCGGCCAAGAAGAGCGTGATGGTAACCATGATCTCCACATGTCGCCACACGCAGTGTATCGCAGCGCTGGGAAAGATCGCTGGGTCAGTCTTGCGGTTCGCAACGAAGCCGAATGGCAAAAATTCTGTACCGCGATTGGTCAACCCGCATTAGCAAATGGTCCACGCTTTTCTTCACTGCAAGCGCGCAAACAGCATGAAGAAGAACTTGACGCCATTATCACCACATGGACCGAGCAACGCTCGCCCGAAGACGCAACCACACAGCTACAAGCGGCAGGTATTCCCTCAGCACCAGTCATGAGCAACAAGGATCTCTCAACCGATCCGCACCTCAACAGCCGACCAATCTTCACCTATCCCGACCATCCTGAGGTCGGCAAGAAACAACACGTTGGCATTCCCTGGCAACTGTCACAGACATCACTGTCAGTGCGTAAACCCGCGCCTTTGCTTGGGGAAGATACAGAGTATGTATTACGCGATATTCTGGGTTACAGTACAGAACAAGTTGCAGCATTCAAAGCGCAGGATGTGTTGACTTAAAGCACCTCTCAAGCCTGGCTCGTTACTCTGAGCGGCCCTTGAATAGCTTAGACATTCGCCGCACGGAAGATGAATTCGATATCGCCAATCTTGACGGCCATTCCGTCCTTGAGGAGGTTCTCAACGATCGGGCGCCCGTTGACAGTCGTGCCGTTTTTGCTCTTGAGGTCGAAGATCACATAGCCAGGCTTGAGCTTCTTGATGCGAACGTGTTCACGGGAAATTGACGAGTGCGGGACAATGACATCACATTCTTCGCCTCGACCAATGACGAACTCATCACGGGAAAAAGCAATTTCGCGCGGCACTTCGTCGAATGGGCTTTGCCGCATGAGGCGGGCATAGGGAGCGGGTTTCTCAACCACGGCGGCTGGACTCGGCGCACTACTACTTGTAGCCGCAGGGATAGATGTACTTCCACCAAATCGCGCCATCACCTCTGCAGGAAGCGCACTCAAACGCACCCGCGCTAACGCCAATAACCCGACTCCAGCAAGCAGCGGAACGAGAAAATTCCACCAGCTATAATCAACCACACTGCGGACCTTTGTTGGTACCTCTCCTGGACGTCCAGATGGAACTGCCGGAGTCACAACTCGTGCGCCGCCCACACCGCGCACTTCATACGCAGTGCGGTCCTCACCAGCCGCTTCCTTGTATGTCACGGTGAGGGAAACGTTACGTTTGGTGCCATCCTCAACTGGTCGTGGGCTGACATAGGAAAGGAAATATTGCGATGCCAATGACCGCCCGATTTCGCCGATCAATTCAGGAAATCGCCGACCTTCGCTGACGATATTGTAATGCTGCCCCCCGGTCTCTTTCGCAATGCTATGCAGATCAGGCGCAGCAAACGGGGGAGGCGAGATAGACACAACGTTAATGTTGGCTTTCTTCAAGTCAGGAAGTAATTCGTCGACCGTCAGAGGTGTAAATTCACGGTTATATGGATTGTTCTTTTCTGACCCGTCACCGCGGAAATGATTTGGTGCGTCAGTAATAAGAATAATCACTGCTTGCGCGTCAGGCCGAAAGGGAAACTTACTAGCGGCCTCCAGTGCATCAAGCGAATTCTCGGGAATATCCCCACCACCAGCAGCCTGTAGCGAACCAACCCAGCTTTTGAATTCCGTCGCACTCCGAGTGAAGACGGGATCTTGTCGAGTCACGTAATCTTCAAATGTAACGAGCCCTAAGCGATAGTCTCGATTCGCTTTTCCTAACCGATCCGCAAGGTCGTTGGTGGCCTCTTTCAACCCGTCAATGAACGGTTGCATACTCTCGGTGACATCGAAAACTACGACAATATCAACGGCTCTCCCCTGTTCTTCTCCGCGAAAATCGACGACTTCGACTTTCTGCCCATCTTCCTTCACTTCGACATGCTCAGGACTGAGCTGGCCGACGGGATGGCCCTGTGTATCAGTCGCACTGAAGTAGAGCCCGACTGCTCCACCATTGGCAAAGTTCTCTAGGCGTGGATTCGTCAGGGATACGACTATGGTGTCGGCGGCTTTCGCACCAGTGACTCCGAATAGAAGCACCGCTATAAAAAAACCAATCGTGAGGATAGGAATCAGGAGTCGGGGACCGTCTTTGCTCAGTGAAGAGTGAAGAGTGAAGAGTGAAGAGTTTTGCTTAAGATAGATTCGCATTTTCACCCTACAATTCTATATCTATGCACCAGTACGTTCGCGAAACAGAAACAGCGTGCCGCCGACCTCTACACGATCACCGTTCTTCAGTTGCACAGGCTGCGTCACTGGCTGTTGATTAACACGCACGGCACCTTCTCCACGAGCAAGAAGGAATTTCCCTTTCTGTCGTTCAACCACTGCATGGAAATTGGCTACACTCTGATCACCAAATAAACCAACGTCGCTTTCTTCCGCTCTCCCAATACGGGTCTTCGATTTATTAAGCAGATACTCTTTCCCCTCTCGGGCATTACGACTCTGGGAGCGAACCACCATCAGCCACGCGCGTTTGAGGATTTCACCGACAAGCCCAATGCCAAGTCCAATCATAGCTCCGAGTAGTGCCAGCGCAATTCCACGACCAGCTGTCTGTGGCAACATAGCTGTCACTACGTGATAGATTGCCCCGCCGATCGCACCACCGAGTAACCCACCAATCGCGCCATTACGAAGACGTGCAAACGAACGACCAACCCAACCAACGCCCAATCCTACGGCAATGCCAAAGATACTCCACCCGAGCATTCGACCACCCATGCCACCGAGTGCGCCAAACGCCAGCTCTCCCATTAACAGCCCCAGGCCACCACCGATGAGCCCAGCTCCACCACCTAGCATGACACCCTGTTGAATCTGGTTTTTGTGTCCAGCACTCAGGCCTTCGATCGCCCCAAGGAAGATTCCAACAAAGATTCCCACCACTGCACCAATCACCACCGCACGCTGATAGACATTACCAACACCAGCCAGTGGGTCAGCGATAGCCCACCCAGCAATACCGCCGAGCAGTCCAGCTCCAGCAAAGAGAATCAATCGTTCACGTGAAAGTTCCATTTTTTCATTCTCAGTTGTCGGCCATCAGCGAATCTTCACTGACCAGCGCCCCTCATCTCCTGAGGGGAGAATCGTATACGTTCCGGTAAGGCGATCTTCATCTCGCCAACCCCGGAAATGAAAGGTGCCGCGCCCCGTTGGACTGCGAAACTCGATTTTCTCACCATCGGTTTTTCCCATCAGCGGTGTAGTCCCAAATCCCGGTTCATGGATGATCACATCCCCTCGCAGGCTTCCGTCTCGTTGGGGATGAAAGTCCAGTTCCAGCGTCACTTCGCGTCCGCCATCTAGCCCAAGCATACTTCCGGTATGATGTTGAAGCATACTGGCAAGATCACCACGTGACGAAGGGCGCTCCTCACGTGGTGGAGGTTCATCTCGGGGAGTTTCTCGCACCGGGGGTGGAGGTTCTCTACTCACCAGCTGTTCTTGATCATTCTCAACCGTGAACTTCTTTGATGACAGTGGATATCCATTCAGATAAAAGTCGACACGATAGGTTCCAGGAACAAATGCCCCACCGGTGGACCTCCCAATTCGTGCAGTAAACGTGACCTCCTTCGCTTCAAGTTCCACCTGCTTTGCATCCTGCACGGTTCCTAGAGGTTGACCGTTCGGGGCATAGTAGGTTGCTTCAATTCGATGATACGCTGGGACCAGTTCTAACAAGCGGTTACGAAACTGCGCTTCCCAACCAATGAAGCGGACTTTCGATGCCGGAAATTTATCTCCTTGTCCTGATAAGCGCTTCCCCTCTTTGCTGGTATTGCTAAAACGCACGGAGACGAGATCCAGTGGCTTCTTGCTACGCTCATGAATCAGAGATTGGCGCTTCATCTCCTCAGCCGCACGTTTCGCTTCTTCAGCAAGACGGCGGGTACGCTCTTCGATTGCAGGATCAGGCAATGGTGACGTTGGCCGTACGGGCACTGGCAAGGTTCCGCCTTCGGAGGGAGGTACTGCGGCAGCAGCGACTTTCTTGGGCTCAGCTTCGATACGAATATCTTGCGTAGCAAGTTTCTTCTCGCCCCAGTACAGCTCAAACTGATAGTTTCCTTTTGCTCGCTCCTTAAGTCCTTCGAGCAGGGTGACGCCACGAAGACTGACTTGTTCTTCTTCTGGCCGGACAAACCGGCCCCCTTCACTCTTCCCAGCAGCACCACCTTCGGGATCAAAAAAACGCCCTTCAAGTCGATAGGTTGCCCCTTCCACTCCAGCCAGACGGTTCTTCAAGACGACTTCCCATGTCAGATATTGGACTTCACTATCAAGATAGGTGCCTTTCTGGGTGGGCAGTGGGGTCCCATCGCGCGACGTGTTCAACAATTTGACTGACACTAGCTCAAGAGGGTCGGCTCGCAACGCACGTACGCGTTTCTCACGTTCCCAAGGAAGGTTCGCGACGAACTGACGAAACTGCTCTTGTCGCGATTCCGGTAGCCACGCTTCAATTCTCTGCCAAGGGATCTGTTCTCCCCAGCGAGTCATGACGTTACCGTTCAACAAATCGGGGCTGGTGACCACACTGTATGCGACACTGCCGAACAACCCAATCAAGACGAGAGCTGCGAGTCGTCGTCCCCAGTGTCGTTTACGCACCGGTCGCATTTCTTCGGCAACTTCGACATTCGTGCCAACGGCACCGTCCAAGGGCTGGAGAGGTTGCGTTGCCGACTTCGACGCTGGGGGCACAACCGGCGCCTTAAGCCCGCGTCCATAGAGAAACATCTCCTTAAATGCCTCAGCACTCTCGGGACGCTCTTCAGGTTTGTACGCCAGGGCAGTATCAATGGCTTGGGCTAGAAACGGCGAGGCTTCTGGTTTGAGCGAATGGACTGGCGGGAACGAGAATGGTGGATTTTTCTCTGGATCACGGCCAGTGAGCATGTAGTGCATCATCGCAGCGAGAGCGTAGATATCAGAACGCTGATCGACTGACCCAGCATACTGTTCCGGCGGCGCAAATCCTGGAGTCCCAATCAACGTTGCCTTGCCTTGGGGAGTAAAAATACGCGCGATCCCGAAGTCGATGAGCACTATTCGTCCGCTCGGCGTGATAATCACGTTGCCGGGCTTCATATCACGGTAGATGACCGGAGGTTCAAAACTGTGGAGATAGGAAAGGACGTCGCTCAATTCACGACCAACCTCAATAATACGACTCTCAGGAAGCGAACCTCCTTGGTTGGCCAACTCGTTTTCCAAGTTGGTTCCTTCGATGAAATCCATCACCAGGTAATGGCAATGACCTTCACCGAAACGATCGAAGATGGCGGGAATCGCAGGGTGATTCAGTTGGGCGAGGGTATCTGCCTCACGGTGAAAATACTCAATGGCTCGGGCCCGTTCTTCTGGGTTGGTAAATCGGTCAAAGATCTCTTTGACTGCACAGCGTCGATCTGCCAGACGTTGATCATTGGCAATGTACACAAGCCCCATGCCACCGCCAGCGAGGAAGCGCTCGACACGGTATCTTCCCGCGAGAAGCGTTCCAGGCTCAAGCTGTCCATTCTCGTTGCGCGGCATGGCAGATAGTCCTCACTACTCGTGAAATACTACCACAGCCGAAATGTTGTCGCTTCCTCCCCCAGCATTCGCAGCAACGATCAGCTCCGACGTCGCAGCAACGGGTTCTCGATGACGGCTCAGAATATCGGCAATTGCCCCATCTTCTACGTGAGAGGTTAAACCATCACTACAGAGCAACAATCGTGCTCCCCGGCGCAGTGGCCGGCTGATGGTATCGACAGTAATTTGCTCTTTGCTCCCTAACGAGCGAATCAAGACATTGCGATGCTCATGAGTGCGTGCTTCGTCAGCCGTGAGTTGGCCGATCTCCACCAAGCGCGCCACCAACGAGTGATCACGCGAGAGCTGTTGAAGCTGTCCCTGTTCCCAGAGGTAAATCCGACTGTCTCCCACCCATGCCAATGTTGCGCGCTGGTTCTGCAGTAACACAACGACGATTGTTGCCCCAAGCCCTGCCGCACTCGGGTGGTCTTTTGCGTATGTCAGAATGGTCGCATTGGCTGCTTCAACAGCTTCACGCAGACACTGTTCCCACGCGGCTTCGTCTTGGGGTGGCGTCTCGACGCGCGCACGTTCGATGTGTCGAGCAACAGTCTCGATCGCTAACGCGCTGGCGACTTCTCCGGCTTCTGCACCGCCCATACCATCAGAAACGATATACAGACCAGTGAAAGCGTTGCCAGCAACAGTCCCTTGCCCGTCTTCCTTGACCAGCACCGCATCTTCGTTGTGCTCCCGGATCTGACCCACGTCTGTCAACCACGCCGAACGCACCAGGCTCTTCTGGTTGCAGGTCAATAGTGCTGCCTTGAGGGCATCGAGACTCTCATATCGCTCTTTGGGGTCCAGGGCTAACGCTGTACGCAACACGCGTTCAAGATTAGGCGAGAGGACCTTTTCTGGATAGAACACCGGCGGTTCATACTGCACAAGCCAGCCCTCGATAGGCAGCCGCTTTCCCACGAGCAACGTATATAAGAGTGCGCCTACGGCGAAAACATCGGCTGTCGCAGCAAACAACCCTGGCTTATAGGCTTCGGGAGCGGAATAACCATCAGTGACACGTGGCGGATCAAGAACCTCCCCCTTCGCCACCGAGGCATTGAGCTGCGTGATTCGCACCCGCCCTTCTTTGTCAAGCAACACACCCTCGGGCGGTAAGTCTACGCAGAGCAACTCTCGCCGATGCAACACGCCCAAGGCCTGGCACAATTGTACTCCCCAACTCACCGCTTCGCGCTCGCTCGTGCAATCGATCCGTTCGGACAACTTGATGCCAGGGACTCGAGGGCAGACAAGATACACGCGATCGTCTTGACTCATCACGCGGTCAGGAATCAAGAACGCTGGATGCTTCAGTTCGGCAGTACGGGCAATAAGCGTTTGGAACGGCTCAGCCTCCTCACCGGCACGTTCACGCAGCAGGACTGAGCCCCCCGGCGAGGTTGCATCAACAGCGAGGTAACGATTCTCGCGTCCCAGAGGTTCAACTGTCTCAATCGTATACGTGTCCGCGAGTAACGTTCCTGGACTAAGGGGAGTTAACGGCGGTGGCAACGGCTCACTTTGCAACGCGGCACCGCACGCAGTGCAATAGGCCTCCTCTGCAGGATTTTCTTGCCCGCACTCAGGGCAGGAAATATCTGTCGATGAAAGCGGCAGGGAGGCCGGTTGTGGGACTGCGCTCATAGTTCACCAGCCTCGGTTCAGAAGGTCAACGATACAGGCTATCCTATGGACAGTTTGAAGAACGTCTTACCAACGATCACTTCATCACCATCCTTTAACTCTGCCGGTGATCCTGGTTCCAGTCGCTTGCCACGGTTAACGAACGTGCCGTTGAGACTCCCAATATCCTCGATGGTAATGGCATCGTTCATGCGAATGAGAGCATGTTTGCGCGAGATCCGTGCTTCAGGATCATCGTGTTCCATATCAACTTCAGGAAAAGAACCAGAATCGGGGTCCCAGCGACCAACCAGGTTGTCGCCCGCTTGCAAAGGAAAAACTTTCCCAACCGTACCACCGCGCAAAATAGTTAATTGCGCCTGTTGTATGGTTCCCGTGGAAGGTGTAGGCGCTGGGGCTGGAGTAGCAGGAGTAACAGCAGCGGTAGCGACGGCAGCAGGTTCAGCAGGAGCACTGGCTTCGGCAGAGGGTGGCTCTGGGGCTACAACGGGAGCGACTGCAGGAACTGCCACGGCAGCAGGTTCAGCTGGGGTGCCAACCGGGAGCTTCGCTCCACAAGCATCACAGTATTCGAGCCCATCCATGTTCTCGTGGCCACACTCAGAACAACGGATCATATATTTCTCCTTATTAACTCTAAACTCCGAACTTTCTGGTCATTACTCCCGGAGTGCGTCTTTGACGCTTTCTGGATCGAGCATCTGAGTTTTTCGTAGCGTCGCTTGTGCCGTCAGTAATTGTGTCTTCGCAGCCCGAGTCGAAAGGCTCTGAGTCTTCTTCATTTCATTCTGGAGCGAGACTAATGCCTGTGTCGCCTTGGTGTTACCTAACCGCTGCGTTCCAGCAATCGCGTTTCCCAACAAACGGGTTGCTTTATCAACATTCCCCGATGCCACTGCAGCCTCGGCTTGCATCTGGATTTTCGCAATGCTGACTTGATCGACAAGGTTCATCACGTAGCCATTCGCTTTACCGACAGCATCACGTTCAAGCGTGTACATAACGACAGCTTCCGCATCATCACGTTGGTCTCGTGCGTCTGGCGTGTCGTAGCAGAGTTGCGCATGGGCAATGCGAACACGTCCAGGTTTACGAGGCGGAAGCACTAGCACTAATAGTGCAGAACTTGGCGTGCTCGATTCGACATCACCAAGGGGAATCTTGAGCAATCGTTCAGCATCTGGAGTCGCCTCTTTGATGGGGTAAATCTGTGGACTGGCGCGAAAGACTTCCTTGACTTGCACGCCAGCACTAAGCCGTACTTCAATGCGTGCGTTTGTCAGCGCCACATTCCGGAGACCTTCGAGTTCACGCGAAAAGATTCCCGGAATGGTCGCCGGTTCAGCAATGAAATGATAGTTCGCCCCACTCGCTTCGGCTATTTCCATGAGCAGTTTTTCATTAAACTCAATGCCCACACCTAGCGTACTACAGGAAATGCGATCACGATGCTTACGAGCAAGATCGAAGCACTTTCGCTCTTCGTAGGTTTGCCCATCGGTCAAAAGTAGGAGGCGATTGAGTCGATTAGGCGAATAGTTTTTTTCGATCTCCGCAATGGCAGCTTCCATTCCCAACGCCATCTGGGTGCCGCCACCAATCTCTAACTGGTCAATGTCATCGATAGCTCTTTTCACTCGACTCTTATCACGTTGCAGATCGTCTGCCGTAGCGACGACTGCAGCCTTATCAGCAAAGGCAACAACAGTTGCGCGATCATTGGGACCGAGTTGATCAACGAGATATTTGATCGCTTCACTGACGTAGTCGAGCCGCTTCTCGTCATACATCGACCCGCTACGGTCGAGGACAATACCAAGATTGAGCGGTAGGCGCCCTTTTGCGGTGGCCCCTTGGGCTTTAGTTTCGAGCAGGAGATAGAGGATGAAATTTTCAGCACTGCTCAGGACCGCATCTCGACTGCATAACGCATGAAAACCGGTGAGACCTGACACGGAAGGCACCTCCATACAAGGAGCTATACAATTTTATTTCACGTTTCCTATAGCGGTGCAAGTAAATATTCGGCAGCAAAGGAAGACTCCAACAAAAAGAAAAAGCCCCCGGATAAAGGAGGGTAAACCCGGGGGCTTTGGCCACGTTCGTCTGCTGGGGAGAACAGACACGTGGAAGACTCAATGCGTAAGAAAATAATCATCATTTGTGAGATCGCAACCCCTGACTGAGAAAAAACCGCACCTCTGTGACGTGATCTCTTGCCGTACACTTTCTTATCTACGTATGAGACGCACAATCAGTTTTTTTGTTCATCTTTATCTGGCTTACGAAAGGTAGTGTGGCAGCTCTTACAGTCAGCAAAGACTTTCTTGAGTTGCGTCTTGGCCTCTTCTACGTTGTTGTCAGCAGTAGCAGCACCAAGAGCATCGACATTGACACGAAACTCATCCGAAGCTTTGACAAACTCATCCCACTTCTGCCAGATCTCGTCTTTTGCGCGAGAAGTCTCTGAGGTACTTCCTTTAGGAAAAAGCTCGGCGATACGAGTCGAGTGGAGTGCGATCGACTGAGCGTTCACTTTTGCTTCTTTCACTTTTCCCGCTTTAATCTTGTCGTTCAGCTCCTTGGCGTTATCACCAATACTTTCCATCAGGTAGGTGCGAAAAGCGATGACGTCCTTTCCATCAGGCAAGTGCTTCGCATGATTCTCATGAGCGACACTTACTCCTAACCACCCTGCCACCACGATTATTCCCACCGTCAACACACTACGTTTCATCCCGCTCTCCTCTCCTGCATTAGGAACACAGTTATTTATTTTTTGTCTCGATTTTCTGCACGATCGGCGGAATATTTTTGAGATATTGCTCTATAGCTTGCGCATCCGCATCGGTCATATCTTTGTAACCGCCTTCGGGTACTCCCTCAATTACCAAGGCCATCAATCCTTGCACGTTGTCCATATTGGGCAGAAACCCGCTCTTGAGTAACGAGACCATCTCGTCATCGCTCCACTTGCCCACGCCAGTCTCGGGATCAGGAGTAATGTTCGGCGTCACTTCACCATCAATGCCGCTGGGGTTCCCAGCCAGATCACGAGAACGATCAAGCGTTCCCCACAGCGTACGAGGAGTATGACATTCCTGACAATGTGCAACATGCTCACTAATGTAACGTCCTCGCTCAATTCCCGCTGTCGGTGCCTGTGCTGGAGCTGTCATCGGAGTGAAAAACAACCACCGCCAGAGACGATTACCGATATTACTGAAGGGAATAGACAGCTTGTGAGGCTGATTTTCTCGTGCGATGGCAGGCAACGTACGCAAATAGGCAACTAAGGCGACCACATCTTCGTCGCTCATGCCGCTAAAGGCTGGATACGGCATCACCGGACTCATCACTGATCCGTCCCGTCGTATTCCTAAACGCAGACTATCGATCAGCTCTTTATCAGTCCACTTGCCTATGCCGTGGTTGGGATCAGGAGTAATATTGGTCCCATAGAATGTACCGAATGGTGTCTGTAAGGGTCGACCACCTGCATTGGTTGGTCCACCCTCTGCCGTATGACAACCACAACCACCAGAAAGCGCAAAGACATAACGGCCTTTGGTGACAAGATCACTCTCTAGCGCCCAACCATCTCTACTCGATACCAAGAGAATAGCCCCGATAAGACACAGCCCAATCCGCAATCCGCAACCCGCAATCCGCAATCTCCAATTTCTCATGGCGTCGTTTTCTTATGGGGAATACCGTCTGTTTGCAACTATCCTTGTCCTTTGGTCACTTTTGACCTCTCCACAGATTTGTTCTACACAACTTCTGAGTAGTGGGAGGTATGGCATGTGGCGTGGAATTATTCTGGTCTTCTTTTCTTGCTTCTGTATTGCGTGTGGTAGCGATCTCGAATTCGGTACCAATAAAAAAGATGGTCTACGTATCGGCAAAGGTGGAGAATCCTCGTTTCGTTTCGGCGCAAAAGCCGGAGGCGGCCAGAGTGGAACTCGTCGCGTGGAGGAAACCGTTGTGCAAGGCAACATTTTTAACCTGCGCCCAGCTACCGCGCGACCACTCCTCGTCTTTGTTTTTGTTGACTTACGTGATCCTGGCACGTTTCAGGACTTTCGAGATGCCGAAGTTGGCATTATCGGTGAAGATCGGAGCTTCAGCGTCTCACACTTGGCCGCGGGTGATCTCACTATCGTGTTTCTTCTCGATCAAGTCGGAGTTAATCAAGATGGAACAATTGACCGAGGTGATCCAATTGCCCTCTTTCAAGACACGAGCGGACGCCTGAAAGGGCTTTCCGCAAGTACCGAACTCACGCTCGAAGATGTAGATGTATCTTTTGATCTGAACGCTCCCGATTCTGGAACTGCGACGGTTCGAAGCGAAGGGAATATTATTGTCAGGCAGGAATAAACGAGGCTACGGGCCGAAAGCTCAAGAGGGGAATCCAGGAATCTTAGCTTACGTACGCGCTACGGTACTAGAGAGAAAGGCCCTTGGGAGAGAGAAATCGGCCTGCTACACTCACGCCTGTCATGCAGTCACTAGGATTAGGTGCACGGGTATTCGGGTTTCTTCTGGTTGGTGCGTTGTCGTTGATTTATTTGTTCACTCAACTTGGAGAAGCCGATTTTGGACACAGCAGTGGATACACCATTCACGCTGCCTTCTCAAATGCTGGAGGCCTCCGCCCTGGCTCGCCTGTAGAACTTGCGGGCGTTCGGATTGGCCACGTCACTGCGATCCGACTCAACGGCACGCGCGCTGAGGTTTCCTTGAAACTGCACGACGGTATCCCTGTACAGGATGACGCGATTGCCTCCATCTTAACGAAAGGCTTGTTAGGCGAACGATATGTGATAATTTCGCCTGGTGGTTCAGATGAACTGGTTAAACCAGGCGGCAAATTGCGCGAAACCGAATCCCCTCTCGATCTTCCAGGGTTGCTGTCTGCGTACGTCAATTTCAGACAGCGACAGAGTGAGCAGCAAGCTCCCGCTACAGATAAAAAATCATCTGGCACGAAAAAAAAATAGAGCGTCACCTCTTAACGGACCCGACTCCTCCCCACCTGTTGTTCACATGAGCGTACCCGTTCAACATTAGTTCGCAACGTTTTTGCGGTTTCGCTTGCATTTCTTCCCTGTCCGAGGAGTGCCCAGACTTGAGGGCACGATACCTTCGTTTTGTCTTTTTGCACCGTTGCGACGGAAAACGACGGGCGCGATTTGGGCACGAGAGGTAATCGTCGAGTTGGCATCGGCACTGGGGTCACCGAGAGATCTTCTTCTTCTAACGATCCCTTCGTCGTGCTTGGCGGTAATGTCTCTAATGCTTTGAGTCGATTAATTTCCGCTTCGGCAACGTCAAGTGATTGCCGAAGACCTTTATCTGTTTCTTGCAGTGCAGTGATTTCTTTGCGTCCGTCCTCTACCTGACGCGATAGGAGAGAGAGCTGCTTCTGCAGATCGATAATTTGGTCGCCAGTGTGGTCAGAACCACAGGCCTGGAGAACAATCACGAACAGAGCGTAAACGACAGCGAGATTCAACCTCATATCCACCTCCCCTCCACAAAGCCATCACATATTTATTGCCACCGACGTGTACGTTCTTTAGCACGATTCGCTACTGGTTTCATGCGAACCTTGCCACAGGCACCGCATCGCCATTTTTCCTGTTTGTGGGGTCGATGCGCTTGCACCTGCATTTTTCTTCCACAACGAGGGCAGTACATGCCTAAACCCTTAATCGCGTAGCAACATCTTCGTAGTTCGGGTCTTCAGCGTAAATCTTCTCTAACTCCGTGCGCGATTTTTTCGCCTGACCTTGTCCTTCATAGACCAACGCACGCTCATAGCGTAACGCTCGCAGCAACTCATCGGGACGGTCTTTCTGGCGGCGTAAGGTTGTCGTCAAGACATCCGCGGCAGCATCAAGAAGTCCCAGCCCTCGGAGGGCCTGGGCTTTACACAATAGCAACGCGGCATGCACGGCCGACTCGTTCTCTACACTTTCGGTGAGTTTTACCACTTTCTGGAGCGTCTCTTTGTCGCTGTGGTTTTCAGCGAGTAACTCGGCCAAGGATAATTCCACTACCACATCAACGGGCCCACGTTGTTGTAACCGCTCAAGGCAAACAATCGCGTCCGGGATTTTCTCTTGTGCTTGGTACGCTTCTGCCAAGGCAAGTAACGCACCATGCACCGTCGGGGTGATCAATGCGGTCACTTCCTCAGTCACAGGCAAGCTCAGGGTTGCACCGATCCCATAGTTCGATAAGTACCGGCCGAGCTCCGCCTCTTTATCAGCTGCAGCGGCAAGGTATTGCACGGCATCGGCAAACTGCTCTCTTTTGAAGGCTAACACCCCAGCTAAGAATGCCCCATCGGCAAGATGCGTTGCCTGCTGCAGATGGGCGAACGCGGCATCTTCATTGCCGTCAGCCAGCGCCTTACAGCCATCGGCCAGTGCTTTTTGATCGTCAGGAACTTGCAGTTGCGTCAACGCTTCTTTAGTCGCTTTGGCATTTTCTGTTTCTTGTGGAGTTTGCGAAGGAGCTTGCGTCTCCTCTGCAGTTGGAGCTTGTGGTGTTTGTGCAGCTTCCGCTTCAGAAGAACCGCCAAACATCTTGCCAAGTTTTCCCAGAGAAAAGTTGGTCGTGTAATACAAACCGGTGCCAGGAATACCCAAACTGATCCGCGCACCTTGCGGTCCAAGCGTCAACTTCGCACCTTGCGGCCCAAGCGACACCGATCCGCCAGACTTGCTCAAATTCAACGTCACCCCTTTGGCCAGCCCTACCCGTTTGAAAAAGCGAAACCCCATACGCAACCTCCGTTCTTCTCTCTATCGTTATTAAAGGAAAATGGGTAGGAAAAAAACTCGTTGTAGGGAAAAAGAAAACATGACGATGCTCGCGTTGCATTAATCATGAGGGAACGCTATGCCAAATAAAAAGAAACTTTTCGGCACCAAAAGTGACAGGAGATGCGATGGCAGTTGGAGTAACGCTCAAAAATTATCGCTGTTTCAATGACTCGAAGCCCGCTCGCTTCACACTCCGAAAGGGTTTTACGAGCTTCATTGGCGTGAACAACTCTGGGAAGTCGTCACTGCTCAAGTTCTTCTATGAATTCCGAGAGCTTTTCCAAAAGATCGGAACCAACGTTGATGGGATTATAGCTACTATGACCAAGGCTGCTAGTTTCAACTTTCCTAGATCCGTTTTTGATATCGAAGAGGTGTTCAATAACGGCAACAACCGGGATCTAGAGATCCAATTTGTCTTCACGTTTTCTCCAACATCTAGCATTCATCAGTTGGCTGTCACACGAGTATCTCTAAAACTCCCTAGAAACTCCGATACTCCATTCCTTCGATTATCTGTCGACGATAATTGGTTAGACTTCGGTGGACACAAACCTTCTTCAAACGGAACGCTCTTGCAGCAGGTCGATCAAAGCCCTGTCGCCGACGTGGAGATGTTGTTGCCATTCTTTCAATCACTTGCAAATACCCTGTATATTGGACCATTCAGAAACATTCTCGGCTTCACTTCTAACGAGGACTATTTTGATATCAAAGTCGGGCAAGCTTTCGTTCAAATCCGGAGATAATACAAGCTAGGAAAATCAAAACGGCAGCAGAATGTAATTCATAACCTCACAAAAAACCTAAGACATCTGTTTGGATTTGAAGCGCTAGAAATAAACCCTACCTCGGATGGACAAACGCTCCAACTCGTCGTCAACGAAAAACCTTATAAGCTGCCAGAACTTGGCGCAGGATTGGCACAGTTCATTCTTGTTCTTGCCTCTGCTGCAATCAGGAAACCAGCTTGGATACTTATAGACGAGCCAGAACTCAATCTTCATCCATCGCTTCAACTCGACTTCCTCACAACATTAGGCGATTACGCCAGTGAAGGAGTGCTCTTCGCAACTCATAGCATCGGATTAGCACGAGCCGGTTCAGAAAGGATCTACTCTGTCCGTAAGGTTACTGAAGGGCAAAGCGAAGTCGTCCAATTCGACAATACTCTACGTTTGGCGGAATTTCTTGGAGAGTTGAGTTTTTCTGGCTACCGAGAGTTGGGATTCAATAAAATTCTACTCGTGGAAGGTAGCACCGAAATTAAGACAATTCAGCAACTGCTTCGCCTGTACCAAAAAGATCACCAGGTCGTCCTTCTACCCCTGGGTGGCTCGCAGATGATCCATGGGTCACGTGACGGAGAACTTGAAGAGATTAAGCGAATTTCCTCAGATATCTTTGCAGTAATCGACAGTGAACGTTCGCAAGCCAACGAACCTCTGTCCCCGCAGAGACAAGCGTTTGTCGACCTTTGTCGTCGAGTAGGGATCAAGTGTCATATCCTTGAGCGTCGCGCGACAGAGAATTACTTCACAGTTCGTGCGATAAAAGCGGCTTTCAAGGGAGAAACATATCAAGCGCTAGAACCGTATGAAAAGCTTGGAAGTGCAACTCGCAGTTGGGGGAAAAGTGAAAATTGGCGGATTGCTCGCGAGATGAAAAGGGAAGAACTTGACGAAACAGATTTGGGGCAATTCCTTTCATCTTTGTAAGAAGTGAGAAGTGCCATCAGAAATCAGGTAGTTCTTACCGGAGAAAGAATCACCATACGAATTCGGCCTTCTTCAACTACCGAGAAATGCCCAGCCCAATCCGATCGGCTGTCGATTGCCGTTACAGTAACTCGCGCTACGTATTCCGAGGAAGGTGCTCTGACACGAAAGAGAATAACGCCACTTGTCACAGGAAGACCAAAGCGAAAGGCGAGTTCACCGAAGTCTTTATCAAATGTCACAAGGATCCGTTCTTCTTGCCGTGCTTTCTGAAGGACGGTTCGATCGTCACTTCCTGGCGCATCCGTCCTCACCCAAACGACATCATGTCCTTTTTGCCGGAGAGCCTCTACCGCATCGCCGGGAAAGTTTTCATTGGCGAGAATGCGCATTCTCCGAGAACCTCAAGGGATATATTTTCTCAGCACGCAACACTGCACTCGCGTAACCTAAGCAGGCAAGAATATCGTCACGAGTCAGGCCAGGATAGTTACGTAGGATTTCCGATTCTGGCCATCCTTGTGCTAACAAGTCGACAATAAATTCAACAGCCAAGCGAGTGCCCTTTACCACTGGTTTTCCAACCAAGATGTCAGGATTCACAACAATGCGCTCTTGCCAGTCCATAGAAATACTCCTCCCCAGAGATATTGCCTGCGCGCGTACCAATCTACAACGAGAACTGCGATGAAGGTAAAAGATTTTTTGCCCACAAAAAGATGGAGCAGTAAGAAAAGAAAATGGAGGCGGGGGGAATTGAACCCCCGTCCGAGAGTGGTCTACCGAAAGCATCTACAATGCATAGCTCACGATTTGTTCTTATCCTATCAACTCCCGTGAGCGGGATTCTTTAGGATCAGCAGCAGCGAAGTTTCGGACCTGCGCCCTGCGGCGCAACGCAGACCCTATCCCGATTTATGACGTCCTAGTCGGCCCTACGGGCGCGAACCGGTAGAACGCTCACTGCACTAGGCAGCGAGGGCGTATTCAGCGTTGTCTGCAGCTAAATTTGCAGTCTGTCAATTTTACGGGTAAACAGCCCCCGACATTGCCGCCTTGGCTTTCCAGCCCCCGTCGAACCCAGATCGCCCCCTCAGACGTAGAACGTGTTTCGTATTACGTGGACGCCCTTTCGTGAGGTCAGGTATGATTCTCCGACGCTCTACGTAACACGTAACACGCATCACGTACTACGCACTTTGTCTCTCAAGTTGCGCTGCATCCCACGCGCGATATCACGCTGGACTTCACGAGCGCGGATCGTTTCGCGTTTATCGTAAGTCTTCTTTCCACGCGCGAGCGCTAACTCAACTTTCGCACGACCATTCTTGAAATATAAGCGCAATGGAATCAGGGTCAACCCCTGCTCCTGCACTTTTCCCATTAACCGCATGATCTCCTTCTTGTGCATCAGAAGTTTACGCGTGCGCGTAGCGTCAACATTAAAATAATGGGCAGGCTCGTAGGCGTTGATATGCGCGTTGATCAGGGTCATCTCTCCCCTCTCGACGCGCCCATAACTGTCCTTCAGTTGCGCTCGTCCGTCACGCAGTGACTTTACTTCACCACCAGTCAGCACAATGCCCGCCTCGAACTTCTCTTCGATTTCATAGTCGAAGCGCGCGCGACGGTTGACGCAAATCGTTTTTTCTTGGGGTGTGGTTGGGCGTGGCATGTCACAGCTTTCAGCAGTCAGCTTTCAGCGATCAGCTTAAACCTGGATCGTATACTTGTCAGTAACATCTTTGGGCTGAAAGCTGAAGGCTGATAGCTGAAAGCTTATCGCAGCACTCTATTATCAATCAACCGTACTTCGCCAACCCACGCGGCAATTGCGAGCAGCGTTGGCCCGGAGATTTGCGTGGTTTCTTCCAGCGTTTCAGGATGACACAACGACGCGTACTCCAGCCGTGTACCACCAGCTTGCGCTAAGGTATCACGAACCATCTGTAAGATCTTGTCACTCTGCTTTTCACCTTTGGTGACCAGGTCCTGCGCTTGTTTCAGCGCGCGCGAGATGCAAAGACTAGTTTTTCTCTCGCTCTCGCTCAATCGTGCATTGCGCGAACTCATGGCAATGCCATCAGTCTCGCGGATCGTTGGCATAGGAATAATCTCAAGATCGAAATTGAGATCCTTGACCATGCGCTGAATCGTCACACACTGCTGGAAGTCTTTCTCGCCAAAGATGGCAAAGTGCGGTTTGACGATATTGAAGAGCTTGGCAACCACCGTCGTGACACCACGGAAATGTCCCGGACGAAATGCTCCACAAAGCGGTTGGGTGACCTTTTCTACTTCAACCGCAGTCTGAAAATTCTCTGGGTACATTTCTGGTGCGGTGGGATAAAAGAGCACGTCGGTTCCCACTTCTTCGAGCATGCGCTGATCTTGCTCAACATTGCGCGGGTACTTGTCAAAGTCCGAAGCTTGGTTGAACTGCATCGGATTCACGAAGATCGTGACAACAACAAGGTCCGCACGCTTCTTCCCTTCACGCACTAAGCTGAGATGCCCATCATGAAGAAAACCCATCGTCGGCACGCAGGCAATCTTCTTTCCTTCGAGCCGACGCGCTTCTGACCACTGCTGCATGTCTGGAATATGGTTGATGATTTTCATATATGAACTCGATGACAAGAGGCTAGAGACTTGTGTTCCCATCTCTACCAAGCCCCTAGTCCCAAGCCTCTAGCCTCTAATGAAACGACTGTGCATCCGCCGGGAACGTCCCGCTACGCACTTCGCTCATATAGGTATTCACCGCTTGAGAGATGACGCCGTGCAGATCGGCATACCGTTTGGCAAACTTCGGCGCATAGCGCTCAGACAAACCAAGAATGTCGTGAATCACGAGAATTTGCCCGTCGCAATATGGCCCGGCACCAATGCCAATCGTCGGAATCGGTAGCATCTGAGTAATCTCGTGGGCAAGGTCCATTGGTACCCCTTCAAGTACAACGGCAAAGGCCCCCGCATCAGCGACAGCCTGGGCATCTTCAATCAGACGTTCGCGTGCGCCAGGCTGGCGGCCAGATTTCTTGCCTTGGACTTTGAACCCACCCATGCGATGTACCGACTGCGGAGTCAGGCCGATGTGGGCCATCACCGGAATATCGACATTCACGATCGCCTTCATCACTCGCGCGATGTTTACACCACCTTCTAGCTTAACGGCTTCAACGCCACCTTCTTTCAACAGGCGGCCAGCGTTGGCAATCGCATCGCAAGTGCCAGCTTGATACGATAAGAATGGCATGTCCCCTACCACCAAGGCACGAGGACGTGCGCGCGTGACAAGCTTACAGTGGTACACCATCTCGTCCATAGAAACCGGAATGGTGGTGTCCATCCCTTGGACAACGGTGCTGACAGAATCACCAACTAACAACACATCGATCCCACAGCCGTCGAGAATACGGGCAAACGGATAATCGTAGGCGGTAAGTGCCGTGATTTTCTGCCCCGTGGCTTTGAAACGTTGCAGTTCAGGGACAGTCACTTTAGGTGCAGCAGCGGTCATGAGTCTCTCCTCCTCACAACCAAGCCCGAAAGGCTGCATAGATCACTGGAGAAAAGCGGGGCACGGTTTTCCTTTTCTGAATAACGAACGCCCTTTGCCCGTTTCGCCTTCTACCCGTTTCCCTATATCGCCATCCGTCTCGGTCCAATTAATAGTGGATCCAAGCGGTCGCCTTCTACTCTCTTCTCTCTCCTAGCGAGTCTTGCTTCTGGGTCGACAACTTCGTCGCCCATCATCAGCTCCTCTCGCAAGTTCCCTCTCATCGTCGAAAGTACAGCGAAAAATTTGGCAGCGCAGATAGCACACTTTTCTTTCGCTTGTCTAGTAGCCTCCCTCTCAAGATTTGTCCTTCGTATGATCCCTGCTAAACTGCCCTGTATGCGTTTGCAAGATACCCTTGGTTCTTTGTTCATGGTCGGCATTCCCCGACCACAGTTAGACAATGAAACACGTCAACAACTCCAAGAGTTGCGCCCCGGGGGCATTGTTCTTTTCCGTCGCAATTACACGACTCCAGAGGCACTCGCGAGCCTGTGTACAGAAATTCACTCATTGTTCGCTACACACCGGCCTATCATCGCCTTGGATCACGAAGGAGGTCGCGTCCACCGTCTGCAACCGCCGTTCACGCACTTTCCCGCCATGTTTAAGGTGGGCCAAGCCAATTCTGTCGATCTCGCCTATCGAGTCGGCCTTGCTATGGGGCACGAACTCCGCAGTGTCGGCATTGATCTCGATTTCGCGCCCGTGCTTGATGTGCTTACCAACCCAGCCAATACAGTTATTGGCGATCGGGCGTTTTCGACTGATCCCTATCAGGTCGCACTTTTTGGGCGCGCGCAAGCGCGTGGGCTGCGCGACGCGGGACTTATTCCCTGTGGCAAACACTTTCCAGGACACGGTGGGACCTTACTCGACTCGCATGATGACCAACCCAAGGACGAGCGCAGCCTTGAAGAATTGAGCACGGTTGATCTGTACCCTTTTCAGCAGCTCATTGCGGAGGGAATCGAAATGATCATGTCCGCGCATGTCGTCTACACTGCGCTTGATCCGGAGTTTCCCGCTACTGCATCACAGAAAATTCTCACGGGCTTACTGCGACAGCAGATGGGGTTCAATGGTGTGATTATCACCGATGATCTGGAAATGGGTGCAGTGGTTCGCCACTCGACTATCGATCAAGCCGTTATCAGTGCCCTCACTGCTGGTGCAGACATGCTGCTGGTTTGTCATAAAATTGACCTGGCAATATCGGCCCGCAATGCGTGCGAGCAAGCGGTAAAAAGCGGCGTTCTTGCTCACACTCGCGTGGAAGAAGCAGCCCACCGCATTGCCACACTGAAGAACCATCAACAACGTCGGACCTCTGTTACAGAGCCAATCGGCTCGCAGGCACACGCACGCCTCGTCGAGGAGATTCAACGGACGACGGCGTAATAAAGGCAGGGGTAAAAAGTAAAATGGGGAAATGGCGAAAAAGAAAGAGGGGGACTTCTGTCGCTGTCTTGCACGTTTTATCTTTTCGCCTTTTCGCCTTTTCGTCCTTTCGTCCTTACGTCCTGCTCCTTGACTAACTGCGGGAGCGTTCGCTGAAACGGCCCTCGCGCCACCCCTTTTTCTGTCACGATCGCCGTAACGAGTTCGTGCGGCGTGACATCGAAAGCCGGATTTGCAACCCGCATGTTAGTTGGCGCGACTTGCTTACCAAAGACATGCGTCACTTCACGTGAGGAGCGTTCTTCGATCGGGATCTGCTTACCACTCGGACAGGCCAGATCGATCGACGACGTTGGCGCAGCGACATAGAACGGCACCTTGTGACGAGCGGCCAACACCGCCGACGTGTAGGTACCAATCTTGTTCGCGACATCTCCGTTGGCAGCAGTGCGGTCAGTGCCGACAATCACGCAGTCAATTTTCCCTTGCTGCATAAAGTGACCAACCATGTTGTCGGTGATCAGCGTTGCGGGAATACCTTCTTTTTGCAGCTCCCATGCCGTTAATCGCGCACCTTGAAGAAACGGCCGAGTCTCAGGAACAAAAACTGAGATGTTCTTCTTTTGTTCCCACGCGGTACGGATCACACCCAGTGCAGTGCCATAGCCAGCCGTTGCTAACGCCCCAGCATTACAGTGCGTAAGAATGGTTGCGTCTTTAGGAATGAGTGTCGCTCCGTAGCGGCCCATACGACGATTGGCAGCAATATCTTCCGCATGCATCTTCAACGCTTCGCGTGTCAACGCTTCACGGATCGCGTCGGTGCCCTGCTTCTGCGCTCGTTGATACACACGACGCATCCGCTCGATTGCCCAGAACAGGTTCACCGCGGTAGGACGCGTCGCTGCAAATACCTGGCAGAGTCGTGCAAACTCTTCGGCGTCGCCCACTTTCTTGAGTTGATACGCCCCAAGCGCAATACCCATTGCCGCCGAAACACCAATGGCTGGCGCACCGCGTACGACCATATCTTTGATGCCTTTGGCGACCCCGCGATAGTCACGGTAGGTGCGATAAATCTCTTTGGTCGGAAGTAGTCGTTGATCGAGCATCACGACCGCATTGTCTTGCCATTCGACAGTAAAAAAATCAGACATGTTACACAAATGAAAAATGAAGAATGGAAAATGAAGAATGGAAAATGAAGAATTGATGAGTAAGAAGGCTCATATCAATTTTTAATTCTCCATTTTTAATTTTTAATTATTTCGACTCCAGTTGCCGGTTTCCACGTTGCCACGACGTGGTCATCCGGTAGACGTTTGATCGTCACTTCATCCATTTCCTCACCAGAAGTGAATATCTTGAGGGTCTGCGCATGTTGCACCCAGGTGTCGACAATGAACTGCACGACGGTCTTTTGCTTATCGCCAGACAAGTCCTGCCACTGCTCTGTGACCTTGGCGACGAACATCTTCCCGTCGAGCCGTACTTCCATCCCGTAATACACGTCTGCCCACAGGCTCTTATCGAGATCCGCGTTCACCTTGTGAACACAGGTCAACACGTGTGGATTGGCATCCTTCGGAAAATCCGCGGGAATCTCTGGTTCGCGTTCCATTTCCTGAACCGGCGAGAATTTCGCGAGTTCTTTTTCTGATGATTGGTCGTCGTATTGAAAATACAAAATGACGGCAAAAGCACCAAACAACACGACCATTGGTGCTTTGCGGATAAATGTAAGAATACCATCGAATACCGCACCAATGGTCTGGAGGATCGAACGAGACTGCGTCGTATTCGGTGAAGGATTTGGATTTGTCGATGACATGAGCGAAGGAATTTAGCACAAGAACGCAAACTAATGAATGAGAAAACCGGCTTCAAGCTATAGGCCGAAGGATACAGGGAGAAAAGGGGTAGGACAATTCTTCAGCCTTACCTTTTTGACTTATGGCCTTTTCGCCCTATAGCCTACAGCCTGAAGCCTATCGCCTGTTTTTATCCCCACAATCTCTTTGTCGCTAGTTGCGCTCCTTCAGCGCAAGCTTTGAGTTTCGCCCATACGACATCCTCACCCACCATTTCCCAACCAGCGAACGTGCCAAAGCCACAGTCAGAACCAGCAATCACACGCGTGCGATCTCCAATCACATCCACGACCTGGCAAATGCGATCGGCGACCACTTCTGCTGGTTCGATATAATTCGTTGTTGAATCGATTACTCCAGGAATCAGGATTTTTGTATCGGGTAATTTATGTTTCCGGAACACTTTGTATTCATGCTGATGGCGTGGGTTTGACATTTCTAATGACAATGCCCCAACGTTCGCCTGGTACAGAATCGGCAAGATGTCTTCGAGCGGTACATCGTGATTATGCGGGCCGTCATAATTCCCCCAGCACACGTGCAGTCGCACCCGATCAGCAGGGATGTTCTGCACCGCATGATTCACTGCCGTAATGTGTAATTCAACGATCTTCTGGAACTCTGGCAATGATAAATCTTGGAACAAAAAGGTTCGCTCCATTGCCAAGTCGGGAGCGTCAAGTTGCAACACAAATCCCTGTGCATGAATAGACTCATACTCTTTGCGCATTTGTTCGGCGACGGCCATCACATAGCGTTCGTGTGAATCGTAATAGGCATTCAACATCGTCGTGCAAATGATTCCCGGCGAGGCAGCAGTCATAAACCGCTCGACAAACTGCTTTGGCGCTTGGTCCATACAACGACGAGTCAAAGCACACTCTTTTTGCACGCCGGTTAAGTCTTCATACTGAACCTCAGCTCTCGCCTCTGGTGCGTTAAAGACTTTCGCTCGACCCATATCTCGCCGTTGCAGAATCGCCATGAAATCGGGAAACTCGCGCATATCTTGCGGAACCGGCCGCTTACTTTCTCCAGCAAATCCGGTCATGCGCTGAGGCACGTAGGTCTGAAAGCCGATCCGTGGCTGCTCGCCATCATTTCCAATATCAACACCAGCTCCGAGCTGTTTCTCAATCACATGCTTCACTGCTTGTTCTGCAACTCGCTCTAGGTTTGCCACATCAACTTTTTCACCTTGTTCTTGACGGATCAGCAAATCGCTGAGCGCAGCCTTGCGAGGTAAACTCCCAACATGCGTCGTGAGAATGCGGGTATCACTCTTTTTCATTTTTGACTCCCTTACAAAAGACGCGATGCACAAAATATAACGAGAATGTAAAGGAATGAGGATAGCAAAGAGCCTCTTTCATGTTTCACACTCGCACCTGACATTTATTGCGGCGGCACTATACCACATTTCGTTCCGTGGTCCATGTTGCCTCCCCTTGATCTCGATCACCAGATGAGCAAGAAGGACATCGTGATCGTGCGTGCATTGCATTAGACAGTGGCTCCCGCATTGCCTTTCCCTCCCCCACTTTACGTACTTGCGTGCTGTGGAGAGGCATGTCTATACGCTTCTCCACCTGAAAACATCCTTTCTCTCTTTTTTCTTGCAATGCAGGGGATCATCACTTAACTGTAGCAATGACGATAAGGAAGTAAATTTTCCAGTAAGGAGGAGGAGTATGGCAGTAAATATTTTAGATCTCGCAAAGACGGCGTTGACTCCGGATATCATGCAGAAGGTGAGTGCGCTCATCGGAGAGAGTCCCGCGAATACGCAAAAGGCCGTTGACGGTGCCATTCCCAGTGTACTGGCAGGTTTGTTGAATTTTGCATCATCAAACGCCGACGGCCCTGCTCGGCTTATCAATTTACTTACACAAGGAAACCTGACAAACCTTTTGGGTAACCTTTCTGGCTTACTCAGTGGCGGGAGTTCGACACAAGATTTCCTCAAGACTGGTAAGGATCTACTCGGCATCGTTTTCGGTGGGAAACTCGGAGCACTGACAGACTTGGTCGCGAATAGCAGTGGAATCAAAGGAACGTCCGCAACCTCCTTGCTCAGTCTTCTTGCTCCGCTTCTGCTTGGTTTACTCGGACGCGAAACTACTTCACAAGGACTGAACCCAGCGAATCTTGTCAGTCTCCTCCTCGGCCAGAAAGATCTGCTCTCGAAAGCAGCGCCAGCAGGACTTGCTGGCGTTCTTGGGCTCGCGAACCTCGGCAATCTCGGCTCTAGCTTGGCCGATACAGCAGCACGGGTTGCTACCGGAGCCGCCAGCGCTGCAGCCACACGTGCGGTCGAAACTACGACCGGAGGAAGCGGCGTAGGCAAGTGGGTTATCCCACTCTTGCTCGCAGGTCTTCTCATCCCGTGGTTTCTTTTCTCACGCGGTTGCAGCGAACAACCTGCGCCTGTTGCCCAACACGAAATGACGCCACCACCCGTCGCTCGGCCAACGCCTCCTCCGCCACCGCCAGCGCCTGTTGCACAGCCGACACCGCCACCTGCACCGGCAGCGCCGCCAGTCGAGAGTATTGCGTTACCTGGAGGGGCATCTATCTCGCTCACCTCGGGTTCATTCAACTATAGATTGGCAAAGTTTTTGGCCGACACAGCAGATCCTACTGTTCCACGGACGTTTGTCTTTGATAACCTGAACTTCGAATTTGGAACGACAAAACTTACACCGGAGTCAGAACAAACAGTGAAGGATCTGATCGCGATCCTCTCAGCCTATCCTTCGACTGAAGCACGACTAGAAGGTCACACAGATAGTGTCGGTGACGCCGAGGCTAACAAGAAGCTCTCTCAAGACCGGGCAGATTCGGTCAAAGCCGTTATGGAGGCAAGTGGAATTGCTCCAGCTCGTTTGTCGACCATGGGACATGGTCAAGAGAAACCCACTGCCTCAAACGATACCGAAGAAGGCCGAGCGCAGAATCGGCGCCTAGAGTTGGTAGTTGTAAAGAAATAGGAATCTACCAACCGGGGGCACGGTGAATCGCGCCCCCGGTTTATTGTCACCGCACTGGACGAAGAACCACTTTCTCAGCACGACACGAATCGCGCACCTCCCTACCGCAAGCCCGAGGGTTCAGATCTTTATCTAAACATACCCGCACTTCACTCAGGAACCGCCCTTTACAGATGAGTGCAAAGTTCTGATCGCTGAAGTTTCGATTTGCTGCAACAAGATCACTCTTCAATCGACGAGGGGCAACGGACATTGCATCTTGAGGGTTTTTATACAGTGGAGGAATGGTAACTAAGGCGAACGCATCCTCGACTTTCTCAAAATACTGTCCGGAATTCATTCCACTGCAGGTACCATGTTTCTTCCACTGATGACGAATCAGTCGCTCACTGGGCATGATCGGCAGGAGACGTTCGACTACCTCCTTGTTGACCTGAGAATTGTTGCGACAAAACTGCGGATAGCCACGATCGTGTTGCGGCCATAAGCCATGCACCACAAAGCCAAACCGCCGCTCTCCATTGCACTGAGTCGAGCCACCACCTCCTGGATTTCCAGCACAGTACTCGGGTGACCAGGAAAGACTGAAGACATAATAGTCGAACCGGCCAGCTTGATCGCGCAAGAAAGTACCGAATTGCGCGTCGGCTCGCTCACTCCTAAGTATCACCACCAGTACCAGCACGGCCCAAAAAACGAAATTGTTTCGTCGCATAACACCACCCCTCCATGACCCCTAAACATAGAAGAAAGTCTATGGTAGGCAAAGGACAGCAAAATACTTCCCGCCACCGGGAAGGAAGAAAAAATGAGGGAACCACAAATGAGTACGGAACACGTGCACACATCGACACAGAACGGGAAAGAAATGGCAACGTTGGGTGGAGGTTGTTTTTGGTGCTTAGAGGCCGTTTACCTGGACATGAAAGGCATCGACAAGGTCGAGTCAGGCTATTGCGGGGGAACTGTGCCCAATCCAACCTATTACCAAGTCTGTGAGGGTGATACCGGTCATGCTGAAGTGGTGCGACTGACCTTCGACCCACGCGAAGTTTCCTACAAAGATATACTCAAAGTCTTCTTTACCATTCATGACCCCACGACCTTGAATCGCCAGGGAGCAGATGTGGGAACACAGTATCGCTCAGCGATTTTCTATCACTCGCAGGAACAGAAGGTCGCAGCGGAAGAAACCATCAAGGAACTCACCGCAGAAAAAATTTGGGAGAATCCCATCGTTACCCAGCTCGCTCCACTTGACACCTTTTATGTAGCTGAAGATTACCATCAAGAATATTTCGCGCGGAATCCCTACCAACCGTATTGCCAGTATGTCGTGGCCCCAAAGGTTATGAAATTTCGTAAGTACTTCACCGAAAAATTAAAGCGCTGATCGCAGTGCAACTTTTTCTCCTCTTGCTTGTTTTACCTAAGTATCGTAGGGAGAAACCCTAAACATAAGAAAGAAGGAGGAGGTTTTTCCTGTCTTCAAAGCAGGAAAATCAGCAATATACCCCATGAAGAAACATTCAGCGAATCGTGCTTCTTCATCTCACCGACCTGCACTGCCATTGTTCCTTTATGACTTAACGGCGGCAACGCAGTTGCTCCCCCCTGCCGCCGTATTACCAGAACAATTCTATGGGTCAGTAAACAGAACGGATTCAAGCCGCGGTGAGGTCGCCTTGATGCGTGCCGTTCTCGAAGACGCGATTAGTTGTTTTCAACGAACTCCAAGCTCGAACACAGACCGTACGACGCAAGATGCAGAGCGGTGGCTTTTTAGCGATGACTCCCGCTGGCCTTTCTCATTTATTAATATCTGCGCAGTGTTAGAAAGTGTTTTTTAATTCGTATTTTCCGTCGTCACCATCCGCAGCGTGCGCCGGATACTGGCCAAGTACACCATAGCGTCACTGGAAACGGTGGTATGTTCGAAGTCCCGACACAAGCGCCGCTAGCGCCCCAGCCAACCGAAGGACCGCTCCACCACCCAGCGGCGGGGCAACACGGTAAAGCCTTTGGCGTCTGCCGAACGGCGCACCACCTCCAAGCGC
>VGTJ01000007.1 GCA_016874775.1 Deltaproteobacteria bacterium | reverse complement strand
ACCGTGTTGCCCCGCCGCTGGGTGGTGGAGCGGTCCTTCGGTTGGCTGGGGCGCTAGCGGCGCTTGTGTCGGGACTTCGAACATACCACCGTTTCCAGTGACGCTATGGTGTACTTGGCCAGTATCCGGCGCACGCTGCGGATGGTGACGACGGAAAATACGAATTAAAAAACACTTTCTAAGAAATTTACATGCCATTGCCTTTAGTCTAGAGGGTGGTCGTCCACTCCAGCACTCGGCTGGGCGGGTGTTGATGGGTGGGGAGCCGTTGGTGCCGTCGTTTTAGCGGTGGGTCAAGAATACCCCGCTCACCTGTAGCGTGCAGAAAGGTGAGCGGGTTCTGAGGTGCGAGGGCTGCCTCATTTACCAGAGGATTTACTTCCCGGTAAACTTCGCATCGCGCTTTTCGAGAAAGGCGGTCATACCTTCGACTTTGTCAGCGGTCGAGAATGTCAAAGCAAAAGCCTCATTCTCGAAACGGCTGCCATTATCAAGGTCCATGTCGATACCGGCGTTGATGGCTTCTTTCGCCTGTTGAATCGCAATCGGCGGCTTGGAAGCCAGTTTCTTCGCTACTGCTTTGGCTTCGTTCATGAGTTCTGCCAATGGCACAACTTTATTGGCTAAGCCATAACGAAGCGCGGTCTCAGCATCGATCATATCGCCGCTGTAGATCAACTCACGAGCGAGCGGCAGTCCGATACGACGAGCCAGACGTTGCGTGCCACCAAATCCGGGAATGATGCCCAGATTGATTTCTGGCTGCCCAAATTTTGCTTTATCTGCAGCAATAATCAAATCACACGCAAGAGCAAGTTCAGTTCCACCACCCAGTGCAAAGCCATTGACCGCAGCAATCACCGGAATCGGTAGAGTTTCAAGCGAGCGCATGACGCCAAGTCCATGAGCAGAGAAGGTCTTTCCTTCCGTCGCACTCATAGTGACCATCGCCGAAATATCAGCACCAGCGACAAAGGCGCGGTCGCCAGCGCCGGTAATGATCAAACAACGAATTGACGAATCGTTTCGCACCGATTCGACACACGCGCCAATCTCACGCACAGTCGCGGGATTGAGCGCATTCAAGCTCTTCGGACGGTTGACCGTCAGGACGGCAATTGCCCCATCTTTCTCGAACACAATGTTTTCATACGCCATATTAATACTCCGGATGCACGTCAAAATGATGGAAGGTTTCCATGAAACGGATCGTGTGGGTCTTCGACCGCATCACGACAGAATTCGTTGCCGCACCACCACGAAAGAAACGGACACCTTTCAGATATTCACCGTTCGTGATTCCTGTCGCGGCAAACATGACATTGCCACTGACCATATCCTTGATCGTGTACTTTTTGTGAAAATCGTAAATTTCCATTCGCCGAAGCTGGTCAGCCTCTTCTTGATTCCGCGGCCGAAAGCGACACTGAATATCCCCACCAAGGCAATACAGCGCCGCTGCCGCCATAATCCCTTGTGCCGCCCCTCCAGTCCCTACGAGCATATCGACACCCGTATCTTCGCGTGTGGTCGCCAATGCCGCAGAGAGATCGCCATCGCTGATCAGTCTGACACGGACACCGGTTTGGCGCAGCTCAGTAATTAACTGTTCATGGCGCGGACGATCAAGCAACACGACCGTTAGCGTTTCAACCCGCACTTTCTTCGCATCGGCCAAGGCAAACAGGTTCTCTTTCACAGACTTGTCGAGATTAATCACGCCTTTGCCAGCCGGGCCGACAGCAATCTTTTCCATGTACACATGTTGTGGACAGCGCAGAAAACCACCATGTTCAGCGATCGCCACAACCGAGATGGTATTGGGACCGCCTGTAGCACACGATGTCGCCCCTTCAAGCGCGTCCAGTGCAACTTCGATCTCTGGTCCTTTCCCTGTTCCTAGAGTTTCACCAACATAGAGGACAGGGATCAGATCGGCTTCCCCTTCGCCAATGACAATACGGCCATTGAAATCGACATCAGGAAACAATTTGTACATTGCTACCGCAGCGGCCTCGTCCACTGCAGCTTCGTCGCCGCGCCCCATCAGTTCCGCAGAAGCTAATGCCGCAGCCTCGGTTACTCGCACAACTTCCAGAGCTAAGTTGCGATCCATATGCTGCGCCCTCCGTATTGGTTCTTGCTTTTAAGCAGAGACGGCTTCCCCACGAACAAAGCGGTCAAGAATCTGCCACGCTTCACGAACAACGATCCCGGTTTCTTTGGCACTGGTTTCGTTGTAACACACAGGTTTTTGCACTCCGCGTTTCATATCGTCTGAGGAAAGTATAGCAAACGGCACGGGATCGTCGGAATGCGTCTTGATCGCACACGGAGTCGCATGGTCAGGCATCAAAAGTACGCGCCATTCAGGGAATTCACGCAGTCCATCGAGAATCGTGCCCACGACTTTTTGGTCGAAATCTTCGAGCGCTTGCACCTTCTTATCCGGTGCCCCCATGTGCCCAGCCTCATCTGTCGCTTCGACATGCAAAAAGAGGAAATCCTTTTTCCGCAATTCGGCGAGACCATACTGCGCTTTGCCTAGATAATTCGTATCAAGAAATCCGGTCGCTCCAGGAACGAGAATCACTTCGAGTCCAGCCAGCACCCCAATCCCACGCACGAGGTCAACCGCAGAAATGACTGACCCCTCGCAACCAAACCGCTCTTTGATCGTCGGCACCGCAGGGCGTCGTCCCTGGCCCCACAACCAAATTGTCGAGGCTGGTCTTTTTCCATTCTGTTGCCGCTTTTTGTTGACCGGATGACCGGCCAGAATCGTTCGCGAGCGTTGCATGAGGTCGCACAAACGCTCACTGCCTTCACCAGCCGGGAAATAATTTGCCGTTGGTTGGTCGGTAATATCGTGCGGTGGCGTGGTCTGCATTTTTTCTTTGCCACCGTGCCACACCATCAGATGACGGTAACTCACACCTGGGTAGAAGGAAATGTCGTCTGTTCCCAGCTCGGCGTTGACCGCACGAATCAACTCCGCTGCTTCTTCACTGGTGATATGACCAGAGGAAAAGTCGACCATTGTTTCTTCGTTGTTGGCACCAGTACCAAGCGTGACCAAGTTACAACGAAACGCAATGTCGGTTGGACTCAGTTCCACACCCATACTGGCGGCTTCAATCGGCGAGCGCCCAGTATGGTATTGGCGGGGGTCATAACCGAGAAGGCTCATGGTCCCGACATCACTCCCTGAGGGATACCCCTCAGGAATCGTATGCGCCATTCCCAGCACACCCAGTGAGGCGATACGATCCATATTCGGGGTACGAGCGTATTCCAGTGGGGTTTTGTTGCCGAGTTCAGCAATCGGCCAATCGGCCATGCCATCACCTTGGAGTACTATGTATTTCATCTTTTCTTCCTCGGCTTTCAGCCTTCAGCTTTCAGCTCTTAAAATTTCTTCCTTACTGAGGCTGAACGTTGAGCGCTGACAGCTCATAGCTATTTTTCAAGTGCCCGATAAATCGCATCCCGTGCCTGCCCATAATCTGCTGGCAACTCAACTGGTCGGTTCGCATGTCGAGAAGTAAATCCACGGAGTTGCCCCTCATGATAGCGACGCTTGAAGTCAGTGAACTTCAAGCCGTGCGCAGTGGAAATCACCACGACTTTCTCATGTCGCTGAACCCATTTTCTCTCCAGCAGTTTGAACAGCACAGCCAACGCTACACCAGTATGTGGGCAGTTAAAAAGCCCAGTGCGATCTGCCAAAGCGGCAGCATCAGCTAATTCTTCTTCACTCGCTTGTTCCACTACACTATCGAACGCTTTCAAGGTCGATATCGCGCGATGGATACTGACCGGGTCGCCAATTTGAATCGCTGAAGCGAGCGTCTTTTTTGCACGGATCGGTTTATAAGTAGCAAAATCGGACTGGAAACTGCGGTAGAGCGGATTGGCGTGTTGCGCTTGGGCACACACCAACCGAGGCAACCGATCGATCATGCCGAGATCTCGCATGAGCAAAAAGCCGCGCCCGATAGCAGAGATATTGCCAAGGTTTCCGCCAGGGACAACCACCACATCGGGGACAGCCCAATCACACTGTTGCACGATTTCCAAGGAAATGGTCTTCTGCCCTTCCAAACGGAGACTATTCATGGAATTGGCCAGGTAGAGATTCTCTTTGGTACACAGCTCACGCACAATCCGCATACACCCATCGAAGTCGGTATCCAACGACAGCGTCAGTGCACCATTGGCCAGGGGTTGAATGAGCTGAGCGGTCGAGACTTTATTGCGCGGCAAAATAACGATGGCGGGAATACCTGCAGCAGCACAGTAAGCAGCAAGCGCCGCAGAAGTATCCCCAGTCGACGCACAGGCAACGGCAGGGATTTTGGTTCCTTCGGCAATCATCTGTTTGACCATCGACACCAAAACGGTCATGCCCAGATCTTTGAATGAACCGGTATGCGAATTCCCACACTGTTTGACCCAGAGATCCTCAAGGCCAACTTGCTTGCCCAGTCGTTCCGCCCAGAAGAGATTGGTGGCTCCTTCGTACATCGAAACAACATTGGAGTCTTCGACCGATGGGCACACCATTTCTTTCTTCCCCCACACACCACTTCCATACGGGTAGGTCGTCCGACAATAGCGATCATCGAACAGTCTTTTCCATTCAGGCGCTGAACGGCGCCTCAGTGCAGTGAGGTCATGATGGACATCCAACAAACTGCCACACTTCGGGCAATAGTAAATGATCTGATTGATTGGCAACTCACCACTACAGCCCGCGGCACACGCAAACCAGGCGCGGAATGTCGGAACCACTGATGAAGGGAACGGCGTTCGTTCAGAAAATGCGATATCAGTCATCGTCGTATTCGCGTTTCTGTTCCTCCTCCGTCACACGAAAGAGGCTCTGTAAATTCCCCAGGTAAAGGCGCCCCGTCGGAGCGTCTCTCCATCACTATCCCAAATTCTCCTCAATACGAATCGAGACGGATTTTCCTTGGACAATGGGCAGTTCATCAACCTGCCGTAAGGCAGCTTTCAAGTTGCGCTCTCGGGCCGCATGCGTCCGCATCACTAGTGGAACCGACTCATCTCCCTCGCTTCGATCGCGCTGGATCACTGCAGCGATACTGATGCTCTGTTCCCCAAGAATACCAGCGATCTTGGCTAAAACGCCAGGACGATCAACCGCCATAAAACGCAAGTAGTATTCGCTCACGACATCATCGATAGAACGAAAGGAAGCCAACCGCAGGTCCTTCCACGCGTAGCCTAACGGCGACACGCGCACCTCACTGGCAGCACTCCGATTGTGAGCAATCTCAATCACATCAGAAACAACTGCAGTCGCTGTCGGCATCCCCCCTGCCCCACGACCAAAATACAACGACGATCCGAGTGCCTCACCTTGTACGAAGATGGCATTGTAGGCACCACCAACGCCTGCCAGCAAACTGCGCCGAGGGATCATCGTCGGATGAACGCGCACATCAACCGCACCGTCTTCATCTTTGGCGATAGCAAGAAGCTTGATCGTATAGCCAAAATCTTTGGCGAAAGAGACATCGGTCTGACTGATATGGCGAATGCCCTCGATATAGACGGACTCGAATGGGACACGCACGCCAAACGCCAGCGTCGCTAGCAGTGCCAATTTGTGTGCTGCATCGATCCCGTCAATATCGAAACTCGGATCAGCTTCTGCCAACCCTTGCTCCTGCGCGTTACGGAGAACGGTGGCAAACTCCTCGCCTTGGTCACTCATCGTCGTCAAGATGTAGTTGCACGTGCCATTCACGATGCCGAAAAGCGCATAGTTACGATCGGCAGCCAACCCTTCACGTAGCGTACGGATGATCGGGATACCACCAGCAACCGCGGCTTCAAAGCCGAGATATACACTCTTCGCTTCAGCCGCGGCAAACACTTCCGCCCCGTGCAACGCCAGCAGGGCCTTATTAGCGGTAACCACATCTTTGCCGTGCTTGATCGCTTCGAGAATCAACTCACGGGCGGGATCGATACCACCCATGAGTTCGACGACAATCTCGACTTCAGCATCGGTCACAACATCCCACGGGTCGGTGCTCACCCGAGCCGTGCCCACATCAGGGTGCGGTTTCGTGCGCAGACTACGACTTGCGACGCGAACCAAGCGAACCGGCCGCCCAAGCTTTTTGCTGATTGCGACGGCATTGCGTTGCAGCAATTGGACAACACTGCCCCCGACAGTGCCAAGGCCAATGACGCCGAGCCGTACTTCTCCCCCTGGCATTGCTACCCTACGCTAGCTTTCTTGAGTTCCGGGACGCTGACTCCACCAAAGACTTTGCGGATACCACGTACCGCTTGCCGCGTCCGATGTTCATTCTCAATCAACGCGAATCGCACATAGTCATCGCCATATTCACCAAAACCAATACCAGGAGAGACCGAAACCTTCGCCTCAGTGAGGAGAAGTTCTGCAAACTTCATCGATCCGAGATGTCGGAATTGCTCAGAAATTTCTGCCCACACAAACATCGTGCCCTTCGGCTTGGGAATGTGCCACCCCACCCGGTCCAAGCCATCGATCAAGACATCGCGTCGCCGACGATAGCGTTGGCGCACGCTCTCAACGTAATCCTGTGGCCCGTTGAGCGCATGGATAGCGGCGATCTGCACCGGCTGAAAAATGCCATAATCGAAATAGCTTTTCAGTCGCGACAGTGCCCCGAGAACTTCCTGGTTGCCGCAGACAAAACCGACCCGCCAACCTGGCATGTCGTACGACTTCGACAGCGTAAAAAACTCAACGCCAATGTCTTTGGCTCCTGGTACTTGCAGGAAACTGGGGGGCTGATAGCCATCAAAATACAGGTCGGCATAGGCAAAGTCGTGAATGACAAACAGATTGTTCTCTTTGGCAAAATCAACGACACGGCGGAAGAAATCGAGATCAACTACCGCGGTGGTTGGATTATGCGGAAAGCTCATGAGCAAAAGCTTCGGGCGCGGCCAGCATTGTCGCACGGTGCTCTCCAGCGAGGCGAAGAAATCAGAGCCCGGCACGAGGGGAACCACACGTAGATCGGCATTGGCGATGACGATCGAATACTGATGAATGGGATAGGTTGGGCTCGGGCAAATAGCGACGTCGCCTGGCCCAAGCATCGCCAGCGCAAGATGGGACAGCCCTTCTTTGGAACCGATAGTGACAACCGCTTCACTCTCAGGGTCGAGTTCTACGCCAAAGCGGCGCTTATACCAATTACAGATCGCCAACCGTAGTTTATGAATCCCACGGGATGTCGAATAGCGATGGTTTTGTGGTTTCCTTGCCGCCTCGATGAGTTTTTCGACGACATGGGGAGGGGAAGCGTGGTCAGGATTTCCCATGCCAAAGTCGATGATATCTTCCCCGGCTCGCCGGGCCTCGATCTTCATTTTATCGAGTTGGGCAAACAAATAGGGAGGAAGTCGTTTAATGCGTGGAAAATCCATAGCTGTACCTGTAAGCTCCTCTCATCACTACACTTTCAGTAGGGAAAATTTTGGGTGTCTTTAGGGTATAGTGGATTTCCCACAGGCGGTCAAACACCGCGGACTACCGATTCAGCAGAATCTCCACACACTGCTGCACTGCAGCTTCGGCTTTGGCACGCAAGATGTCATCGTTGTTGTTTGCAATGGGATGAGGAATGACGGCAAAGCGGTACTGTGGAAAACCAGACACCTGTGCCATCACCTGCGCTGTTTGCGAAAACCGATCGGTGATAATTGCAGTCGCGGTAATCCCGATTGTCTCAGCAGAAAGGGCATCGTGCAAACTGCACGATGAACAGCTCCCTCAATCACCCACCGCCGAGATCACGGCATCACACCCCGCCATCTGCGCTACTACCTCAGGTGGCGCTGGTCGACTCGCATCGGGTTTCTTCAGTCGCACTACTTTCGTCACACCATGTTGGGTGCGGAGCAGCTCTTCTGCATAATTCAAAATTTCTTTGACTTTGATCTTGCTGTTATCAAGCAAACCTACTGTACAACCAGCGAGTGAGGTGAGTCCTTTCACAGTTGTGTTGGTTGTCACTGGTTCCTCAAATGTTGGATCGAGAACGCGAATCGGCATAAAAACCTCCGGGAAAGTAGTCAGTAATCAGTAGGGAAAGCAACAAAACCCTGTTGGCTACTGACTACTGGCTACTTCTTCTCCTATGCTGACTACTGTTTTCGTCACCGCATGTGACCACGTTCCAAGCCACGGCGGAATCACCGCACCAAAGCCACCGGCTGGTCCACCTGCAGCGACAACTAATAAATCATCAGGCGAACGGAGCGCAATGAACTCCTGCTCTGGCCCTTTGCCCCGTTCAACGATGTTTTTCTTTCCGACCGTCGCCCATTCTTTACGCAACACTCGGGCGGAACGAAAAATGTATTCGCGAATATCCTTCTTCTGCCAACCTGCGGCGATCAACAACTCGCGTAACTGTTTGGGAATCACGATCGCATAATTTCCTGCCCAAATAGAATACGTCAACATGTTGTGACGAATCTCCGCCGCAAAGGTCTCCATTATTTCTTCCGGGTCTTTGGTCCATTCATTCATAATCTGATGTGGGGATTCGCACGCCATCACGGTCACACCAGATTGACCAGACGCCACACCCCGCTCCTGCGCCAACGGTACCCAGGCACTATCTTCCTCATCCTCAGCAACACAGAACGTGAATTTTCCTGGATGACCGAGGGTTGAACGATCGAGCTGCCCTGGAATGCACCCAAGCACGTTAATGAGCAACAGCCGGATTGCCCGCCCAATCGTGGCATTGGCGCGACTGGCATTACCGAGCGCGTTATGCGTAGTGTGCATGCCAAGAGCCGTACGGACTGGACCATTCACGACAATCAGTTGGGCACTCCCACCGGTGCTTGCCGTGCTCCCATGCAGATTGAACTCTTCGTCACACATCGCTTGCAGTACAGTCACGATCGCCGGCATGTAGGTCGGCAAACAACCTGCCATGACAGCATTGATCGCCACTTTCTCAGCAGTGAGAGGGCGTTGGCGTACGGTTTCAATACCAACGATCTCTCCAGGCGTGAGGTGGACAGATGCTAAAAACTCGCGTACGCGCTCCTCTGTCGGTGGAACGATCGGGAGTCCATCGGTCCAACCTTTTTGCTGATAGAGTTCGTTCACATCAAGCAGGTTGGCAAATTCATACGCGGTGGACGACAGGGTTCCGCTGTGTGCCATTCCCTTCTCCTCAAGCAACAAGATCAACAGTCATGGTGTAGCAAATGTTTGCCCCTACAGGAACTGCAATGAGGCGAGCAGAGAATCGGGGGCTAGCATTGTTGCCTTCCGCTGCACCTGTCCTTTGGCTGACCTGAGACCACCCCTTTTACCCGACTCAGTTCGACAACAAAAATACTCTTGTCTGTATCGTTTCGATAACATTTCTCGGCACAGCTGCGGCTTTATCGCTCGGAACGAAAGCGCCACGACTGCCAAATAGCAAAAGACTCACGCGAAATTCCAGCCTCAGAGAGAAAACAGCGACTACATTGGTTCCGGCACACTTCTTGTTACTCGTCCTTCAGAACAACAACGATCCCCGCTGGCTGCATCGACACCGACAATTATCAGGAGCAACGCACCCATGTGTCATTACTACTCTCGCTGCCCCCGTGCGCCTCCGCAATGCGATGGGTTTAGGTGAAGCGGCAGTGTTTACCAACGTCTTTCTTTTCCGCAGATGACAAGGAGTGACTATGTATCCTATCGCCAGTATCGTATTTGCAGCCAGTGTCTTCGTCTCGACTCTCACCACGCCTGCCTTTGCACAGAAAGAGACCGACGCGTGTCATCCCTCCTCACGTTACGTTTGTCAGCTCAGCGCCGTAGCCGAGATCGACGGCGGTCTGAAGGTCCTGAATAACCCAGTAACCTTCATTGATGTGAACCAAGGGCCAGTCCCTTTTGATGATTTCAATACGTTCGGTTTGGCAGGCGAGGTTGCACTTCAGATTCCGGTGCACGGGAATCCAACGATATTTTTCAGTGCTACATCCAAGGCTCCTGGGGTTGCCAGTGCTGAGACCGTCGTCGATGCCTGTGCTCCGCGTATTACCCTGACGAGCCACCTCGTGCTACCGCCCAGGTTCGGCTTTCAGCAAGAGCGCAGACGTGCAGTGTATACTACGGTAACGTGCGAGGCGTGCCGTCCGGATTCGTTGGTTTGCGGTGACGCCCATGAGGATGGTGCTCTTCTCAGCAAGTAACGTTTTTGCCCGTCCACACCTTCCCCAGGAAGAACGTTCATCAACCCGAAATTGTTACGTAAGGAGAAACCATGACCATTCGCTCTTGCGCAACGTTGATCACTACGTGTGCCATACTGGTCTTCGCACCCTTGTCTGCGCGTGCGGCGTGGGAAATCGATTGGCTCAGTTGTCGCGCTAACGTCGTCTGGGACAATGAAGTAGAGAATCCCAATGATCCGTACAACCCTGGCGGGCTCGTCTTCAATGGAACCGAAACCTGCAATCTCGTTTGGCGCGACGCGTATACCCCCGTTAGTAGTGTTTGCACTGACTGTTACACTGGCCCAATTATTACTCCTCCACCACCGTGTACGAACAAGATAGAGGCAATCGAAGCACGGTTCCGCGAGGCCCTCCTTGGTGGTGGCATCTACTCTAATGGTTTGGCCTGTGTCTCAACAGTGTTTAATGTTGCAAACGACAGTAATCTACTGCGAAATGTCGGTAACCGCATACGCAACACCTTTGACTCCACCTTTAACGTAGATAAATGGATGGAAATTGTGGTCACCGGTAAGTTTTCGGAACCCGTCGCCGCGTCCGCATTGGTTGACGTCAGGTACAACAGTGAGGAAGCTACCGGGCCAGAGGCAGCAATCCTCACGGTCACCGGTCCGTTGAGATCGGTTCCGAATTCGAATCGCATCAATCTCACGTTCTACCAAAACGCCTGCTCAGAGCTACCTGCCGCCACAAATGCGGCCGGCATATCAGCAGCAGCAGGGCAGTTACTGAGTCATCTCGCCTCCCGCATTCTCAACGTATCAGATCTCTCTGAGGCACAGGCTCGTAACCTCCTCGAAAAGTGTGGCATCATTTCCCCTGCTCCAAGCCCAACTCCATAGCCAACGACCCGCCCACGGCGCGTACCAGGAGATGAGGAGTAACCTTTCGAGTGGGCCAGTGTCGTCGCCGCGACACCATGACACTGAGATCGTAGGTTTGTGCGAAGCGAAGAGCATTCGGAAGAGCTTCTTCTCTTCGCACCTCTCCTCTCCCTACAATCCCCTGTTTCTTTCGGTACGTTTCTTGATCCATAATCATGCGACGTTGATTGTTTCAACGTTTACCGATAGCAGATCAAGAGGCCAGGAGATCAGGAGCGCAAACCGCTCGGGCCAGGCAAGGAAGAAGACATATGACCTATAGGGAATGCCGCTACTGGTTAACGCTGAGTACGATCGTGTTCCTCATTTTCACGAGTTGCTCTCGACATCGCCCACGACCTGCCCCCCTCCCACCAACACCAGAGACCAGTCTACAACAAGATTCACAGCGTCAACGTCGCGAGGTCAATCGCCCCAAACGGGCGCGGCAAAAAGCCCAGACGGTACGCAAAGCACCAACCGAACGAAAAGCCGCAACCAAACAACAACCCGCAGAGCCAGAACTGCTTTCAGAGCAGCAACCGCCGTCAAAGCCACAACCACTCCCAGAATGGGGTGAGGAGGAATAAGCCAGCGAGACGTTGTCAATCGCGGATTTGCAACATCCACTCTTCCCCGCCTTCCACCTGACAATCCTCAACACGTGACAAATCGCCCCTGCCGTTTATCCGCACCGCGATCCTTGCTACACCCGTTCGGTGTTTTCTTATCGTACTTCTTTACTGGCCTCCGAGCGTTACCGCTGGTACGCACTCGGCATGACAACCCTGGGACAAGCGGCGGCGAATATCCTCGCCTCAGCGTTTGGGCCGCTTGCGCCCTTTCTCCAAGACGATTTACACATCAGCCGAGCGGAAGTCGGTCTCGTTTCGACAGCTGTGTTTCTCACCGCAGCACCATCTGCCTTGTTTGGGGGACGAGCAGCGGATCGTGTCGGCGAACGGCAGGTATTGATCCTCTCGGGCCTTATGGGCGCGCTCGCAGCACTGGCAGTTTCGTGGAGTAGTGGACTCTGGAGTCTGGTGCTGGGCTGCTTAGCACTCGGATTGGGGAATGGAATGCAAAATCCAGCTGGCAGCGCTGCGATCATGCGTTGGTTTCCGCAACATCAGCGCGGTCTCGCGATGGGTATTCGCCAGACTGGCGTCCCTATCGGTGGGATGCTCGCCGCGGGCGTTGCGCCAGTGCTGGCGTTATATTACGGCTGGCGCTCCGCATATCTCGCAGGCGGCCTGCTATCTTTTATTGGTGCGCTCTTGGTTGTTTTTGCCTACTTTGATCCACCACGGAAGCAGGCAGCGGGCGCCACGCCAGTGCGCTCGTTTCGCGATTTGATGCGCGACCGACAGCTCTTACTCTTAGCGCTGATCTTCAACTGCCAGGTCTTCGCGCAGATGGCCGCGACAACCTATTTTGTCCTCTTTCTGCATGAAACATTTGCGGTCTCGGTCGTCACTGCCGGCGTCCTGTTTGTCGTGGTCAATATCGCCGCAATGATTGCCCGCATTGGGTGGGGGTTAGTGAGCGATCGGCAGTTTCAGGGGAAACGACGTCCTGTCTTGGTCATCATCATTGCCCTCACAGTTTGCAGCACGCTCGGGGCAGCGCTCGTTCCCGCGCAGACACCGCTCTGGCTGGTCGGGGTTCTTGCCGTTCTTTTCGGAATCTCAGCTTTCGCCTGGACCGGGATTCTCGGGACCTTAGTCATTGAAATCGTGGGGGCAGAGTCCGCTGGCACTGCGATCTCACTCGTGCAAGGTCTCTCTATGCCAGCAACACTGCTGGCACCTCCCTTGTTCGGCTTGCTCGCTGACATAACAGGAAGTTATCGTACCTCTTGGCTTGTCTTGACAGTCATCGGCATGGTCGGGTTATTCTCGTTACGATGGGTCACCGAAAAAGAGGTGGCTTGACCTCAGGCAACACACGCCGACGCATGACACCAAGCGAAAGCGAGTCCAACTCGTGTCCCTACGTCAATTCGGATATTCAATCCAACTGACCCCGTTCGCTGGCGGCGTGAGATCGAACTCAACCGGCCCGAGAATGTTCCCAGGGTTCGTCACAGTTTCGTAGCCGACATTACTACTGGTAGTCCATGCGGCAACACCAACCGGGACATTCTCTAAAACTAGTGGCACGCAATTCGGTCCTGCTGTCGTACATGTCGAAACAATCTTACCAGTGAGATCGGTCCAGCCTGTATAGGACACAAAGCCATCACCATCAGTGTCAAGTGCTCGTGGGATATTCACGAGCAGGTCGTACACCAAGTGTTCGCTGCTATTGAAGCGACAGGTACGGTCCTGACAAATGAAGGTTTGTTGGCCTGGGTTTTGGCGATCCAGCCCTCCCCACTCATCGTAGGTCCAAATCTTGTACCCTAACAGACGGTTAGACCCATACTTGGGAGCGAGTGGATCATCGGTTGACCAATACCCGATATTATCGCCACCACGAATACTCCCACGACAGCCAAGACAAGCATTCGTACTGGCAAAAAAGGCATTGTCCTCGGCGAGATTGAAAGCACGATAGGGCTCATCATCCACTTGTTGATTCTCACTTCCAGGCGGGTCACTGGGCAGCGGCAAGCGTTGACCAGTACCATACGGTGCGCGCACAATTCCAAAGTTACTATGTCCACCGGTGCGCACGATCCCACAGCGGCCTGTCTTGGTGCAGACTTGGACTTCGGCAAAAAACGAATGCATGGGGATAATCGCATCTTGCACCCCACCCAATAAGTGATACTGCATACGGAAGGCCCGGACACAATGCGGTGGCGGTTGTACGTATCCATAGTCATGCTCACACCGGAGCTGGCTATTCCAGGCATACTTGTAACCTTGGTGTTTATGATGATTCTCGGACCCACCACCAGTTTCCCACGGATACGAGATCGCCTGTCCCCCCAGCTGACCAGCAGGCCCGAAGATATTGGCAACCGCAGCAGGATCAGCATTATGTGTATGATTATAGTGACACCCACGCCGGTAATCCCATAAACCGTGCCACGTAGCGGCATTGTGATCAGGGCACGCTGGAGCACCAGCATAGAGTTCGATCCGACCAGCCGTTGGCCGTGTGTCGATACATTCGAGTGTCGCCCGTAAGGGATCAGGCTTGCCATTGGGTAACGTCGGACGTTTGACAGAAAGCGCCGTCCCTTCACAACGTACTGGAACGCGGCTGTTCTTGGGCACCACGACCTCAGGCAATGTCGCAATTGCGTCCGCTGCCCAGAGGAGACTGTCACAGAAAATGAAGGAAGGGATTCCGCCACCGCATAAGAGCAAAAAGAGGAAGAGCCGTAATCGCAGTTTTTTCATGCAGGCTCCTTTCTGGGTGAGGTTTCTTCCCGCGCACTGTGAGTGTAGCGACAGAAAGAAAAATAGCCAAAAAGGAGCTAGAAAGAGATTATCGTATCAGTGGAAAGGAAAATAATCCTTCAATCATACGCTGGCTCTCGTGCTGACTGTCATTCCGCAATCTGCTTCGCGCGGATTTGCAAGTAGCCATCCTGTACAGCACCATATTGGTCAACCGCGTATTGATCGATATTCTCAAAGAGTTGCTTGTTCAACGAACGGGAGTTGATCGCCCCAACAGTGGTGGTTCCGCCACGTACAGCAAGCAATTGCAGCGTCGAGAGGAAATACGTCATCGGGTTCATTGCCCCATCAGCCGCGACTCCGACAACATCACGAACAGTCGAGGGACCATAAAACGGCAGCACCAGATAGGGACCGGAAGATACGCCATACACAGCCAACGTCTGGCCAAAGTCTTCTGGACTCTCCTTCCATCCCAACAGCGGCTCCGCAACCTCGACAAATCCGGCACCGCCGAGAGTCGTATTGACCAGAAAGCGCCCCACCTCTTGTCCGGCCTGCGGCACTTTCCCCTGAAAAAGATTGTTGGCAAAACGTCCGACCACTCCTAAGTTGCGCAGGAACCGTTGGACGCCTGGTTGGGCAACATTCGGCATGACCGCGTCATACTTTCTAGCGATCGGCAACAGGACATATTCATCCATTTTGAGATTGAACTCGAACATCGGCTGATTAAAGCTCACCAGCGGGTCTGGTGTGGGCTCTGGTGGCGGCTCTGGCGCGTTGTCAACGGCAGCTTGCGCAATCGCCGGCGACACCGACAACCCAACACTCAGAAGACTGATCCCTACGACCAAAAGAAGCTGTACAACCATAGGAGGCTCCTCTCTCTGTTCTTCCTTATTCGCTCTTGGCGTAAAGGGCAAATGCCTTTACCACGACCGCCGTGATGCGACCGAGAGACCTGTCGCCCAGCGAATAGCTTTACGAATATGCACGATACAGAAAAACAGCGCGAGACCAAGACGAAGTTTGAACGGCTTACGATCAAAGCCAGCACCACTCAGCACCCACACGACAGGTCGATCAAGGTGCAGGGGAGGATCTTGCGAGAACAGAATATCTAAGAAGTCAGGATCGTAAAATCGGCTGATAAAAGGAATAAACGATCCCATGCCCCGGCGAAATTGTTTGGCATAGCGCTGGAACCGTCGAGCACGAAAGTCGCGTGCGCGGAAGGCATGGACAATCGCCTCAGTCGCAAGCTCGGCAGAACGCATGGCAAGGAAAACGCCAGTAGAGAAAATAGGGTCAATGAACCCTGCCGCATCACCGACAGAGAGGTAGCGATCCCCGACACACGGTGAGATACGGTACGAGAAATTGGAGACCGGATGGACATCCGTGATACGTTGAGCGTTGGCAATCCCTGCGCTGACACGAGGTGATGACGCCAACACTTCATTATACAAATCCTCAATGGACCCCTTGCGAGACTTCACAACCTGAGAATGCAGCACACAGCCGATACTTTCGCTGCCATTCCCGAACGAAAACCACCACAACCACCCCTGCGGAACGAGGTAAATGCGTGCATTCCCTTCTGGCACGGTTGGGTCTCGTTTCACATCACGAAAATGCGCAAAGAGCGCGACCTTCCCTAAGTGGGGCAGCGGTTCGCGTTTGCCGAACGTCGTCCCCAGAAACGCGTCACGTCCGCTTGCATCAACAAACATCGCAGCCCGCACTTCGCGGGTCTCCCCTTGTGGGACAGTGACCCATGCAGTCACTCGATCTGGGTCGTGTTGCGTCCGGGTGACTGTATGCTGTCGGTACACATGCGCCCCTGAATTCTCCGCATGGCGAAGCAAAAAATCGTCAAAGGACGAGCGAATCACCTGATACGAATTCGCTGGTTGAAATGACAGCTGTTGGAATAAAAATGTGACGCGCCCCCGCCCTTCGTATTCATCGTAGAGGGTTGCTCCAGGTTTAATAATGAGTCCAAGTTGCTGAAGAGCTTCATGACAACCGAGACGATCGAAGATCGGAAGGTTGGCTGGCAGTAGCGACTCGCCAACATGGAAACGAGGAAACGCTTCTTGTTCAAATAAGGCAACGCGAAATCCTTGTTTCGTCAGCAGCGTAGCAGCGGTTGAGCCAGCCGGGCCACCGCCGACAATAATAACATCATATACGCTCTCATCTTTGAGGTCTGGGGTAGTCATCACGATTTACTCGTCTCTTCTTTGGGTTTAGTGAGTGGATGGCGGTCCGATCAGGAGCGCCGTTTGGACTCCGCCACGGGCAAGTCCATGAACAAGAACAACGCCAGGAGATGACGTTTCAGACTGCCGTGTAAAACGGACGTCAGTTCGGATAGGCCGATCAAGATACGAAAGGGTTGGCAGAAGTCCCTCTCTCGCGGTGATACTGGCAGCCGCAACCCGGAGTGCCCCAAGACTGCCATATTCACCGGCGAGATGAGTCACTGAAGTCAGGAGTGGACACTCCACGCCAAACGCTTTTGCAATCAACGACAGTTCAGCCGTGTCGTGTTGCGGAGTGCCAGAGCCAGAAAGATACGCAGCCGTGATATCTGCGGAGCGGAGCGTTGCCGAGGCCAACAGCTCGTCGAGCAAGCGATAGTGCAATCGAGCAGGCGACGGATAGCGATACGAACGTGCAGGAACGGCACCCCAGCACGTCTGCTGGACTTCGGCGAGAATCGTGGCGCCACGCGCCTGCGCATGCTCAAGCGTCTCAAGAACTAATGCCGTGGCCCCTTCTCCCAGCACTGGGCCATTGTGTCGTTGATCAAAAGGGCGACAAGCTTCTTCCCCATTGTCGCATGGAGAAGGCACCTGCAAGCGCCCAAGCACTTCATAGAGCGCGGAAAAGAGTTCATCGACACCACACACGATCACTGCTTGTGTGCGATTCGCCGCCAGCAACGTTAGTGCGCGGACGACAGCCAGTTCGCCAGCAACACCCGGTTGGTTGAGTGTGAGTATGGGCCCTTTGATACTCAACGCAAGGCTCACGATCCCAGCCATAGAGTTCATGACCGTGTTCGGAAATAAGAAAGCGCGCAGTCCTCGCGGTCCCCGTTCAAGAAAACTCGCGTCGAATGCTTCCGTTGAGCGCAAGTCGCCGAACTCGGTGCCAATAACGAGCCCGAAGGGATGTAATGTTTCTCCAGGCGCCAATTGCGCTTCAGCCACAGCCTGACGGCAGGCCACAACCGCCATCTGTGTGACACGACTCCAACGACGCCCCTCTTCATCATGCACGAGGTCAGCAGCAGGAACTTCAGCGCCGAGATGACGCTGCAATGCCTCAGTTGTAAAGTTACGAACCGGGGCAATCGCAGTCTGCTGGGTCCGCAACATGGTGGTCACGATCTCAGCTCCACCAACGCCGAACGGACTCACACAGCCAATGCCAGTGATTACAACACGACGAGGAGAGCGCACTGCCATAGTGTTACTCAAGTGTCCGTGGATGACTGAAGATCACACTGACATTCTGGCCGCCAAAGCCAAAGGAATTCGACATGGCGTGATCAACAACAGCAGGGCGAGCGGTATACGGAATACAATCAAAGGGGATCTCAGGGTCAGGTTCACTGAGGTTCGCCGTCGGAGGCAACAGTCCGGCCTCAAGTGCCAGGATGGTCGTCGCTGCTTCCACAGCCCCTGCAGCTCCCATCGTGTGGCCAATCAGCGACTTGGTACCGCTGATCACAACCTTCCCCGCACCAAACACGTGCTCAAGTGCCGCAGATTCAGCCTTGTCGTTCTGCACAGTCCCCGTTCCATGCGCGTTGACATAGCCAATGTCACTCGGAGTTAAGTGCGCCCGTTGCAAGGCTTCACGCATGGCCCGCACCGCCCCTTCGGCATCGGGTGGTGGAGCAATGGGATGGAAAGCATCCGAAGAAATCGCACCACCAGACAGAAAAGCACGAATCTGCGCACCGCGCGCAAGCGCATGTTCATACGACTCAAGGACCAACACCGCCGCGCCTTCACTGACCGACATCCCTCGCCGATCCCGAGCAAATGGACGGCAAGGACTCTTGTCGACCAGCTTGAGGGTATTGAATCCCATGAAACAGATACGGGTCAGACTGTCGACACCACCAGCAAGCCCGACATCGACCATACCAGTGGTAATCAAATCGGCGACAGTCACCAGCGCTGCCGCACTTGAGCTGCACGCAAGAATCGGACTTTCGCGTGGCCCTTCGATGTGAAACTGTCGTGCCAACGCTTCGGTTTGTGCTGCTGGCACCATCGTACGCAAGGCACCGCGGACACGGCGATCATTCTGCTTCTGATAATAATGCTGATACCAGGTTTCGACCTCCAGCATCCCACCACCAGTCCCACCAATACTGACTGCTGCCGTGGTCAAAGCAGAGTCAGGTAAACCCGCCTGCCCTACCGCCTCCTCTCCTGCCGCCAACAAAAAACGGTTCGCTCGTGAGCGCTGAGCAGCACCTAACGACCGCACGGTCGCCTCGGGAACTTGGCCACCAATATTCGAAGGAAACCCTTCTGTCGGAAAGAGTCTGAGGGGGCCGAGCACGCAGGCCCCAGCCGCAAGACCAGCCCACAAGGTGTCACATCCACGTCCATAGGGACTAATGACACCGAGACCAGTGATCACGACATCCCGCGCGTGCGGTTTCACCGCAGACGTTCTCCTGGCAGTTCGGCCTTCATGTGAATAACCAGCTGTGATATTTTTTCTAGACTGGAGAAATGTTCGATCCACCCCTCGTCTGCATCTTCACTAAATTGCAAGCCGAACTCGTCCTCTAGCCCTAAGAGCAGTTCGATACAATCAAGCGAATCAAGTCCCAGACCACCCCGGAGCAATGGAGAATCCGGTTCAAGAGCAGCAACGCGCTCCGGCGCGACACGAAGTCGCTGAGAGAGCATTTTTCTCACCTCGCCAATAATCGCTTCTTGTGTCATCACGCGCACCCCGTCTGATCTCGACTTTTCCCCCAAACGCGTTGTCTAGAGAGAACCACGCGGCCAGCCCACCATCGACCAGGCCTCTCCCCAGTGCGAAATACATAGTATCTGCTCGCGTTGCGTTTCCGCAAGGGCGAGGAGCAAACCAACGAGCGGCGTGGCAGCGAGACACGTACCGGTCCGCGCATTCACTACCGCAAGTGGAAGATCTGCGACTAACGGCCAGTGTGTTTGCAGTTGCCGAGCAATCTCATGACCGTCGCGCAATGTTGGGCCGCAGAGGGCGAGAGCTGGCGTTCCCTGTCTCTCCTGCACGGCCTGAAACAGAGCAGACGTGGCCAATGCGTGCACCAGTCCGCCATTCGTCGCGTTTCCAGCGTCATAACTCACTGTTCCAAGCGTAGGATGACGCTCCAGGAGTACACACAGGGTCGTTTCCACCAAGGGAAAGCTGACCAACCTCCGGGTGAGGAGAAAAAGCTCTTCGCACTCGCTGAAGGTTTCTACCACCAGCACCAGTGCCCGCTCACATTGGCCAGTGTTGAGGAGCGTCACGGCGTGCCACAGCGCCTCAAGCCCGGCATTCGCGCCACTGAGAAAGGAAAGATAGGGGCCAGTGATGTTGAAATACATGCTCACTTCGCCAGGAACGGCACTGGGTGCAGTGTAGGGAAAATAGACAACGCTACTGGCATCGGCATGTAAAAATGACCAGTTGGCTGAGATATATGAGGAGGCACTGGCATACACGAGCGCCGTCCGCTGCCCAGCCAGATCAGCAGCCGACCACGGGCTGTGGCGCAAAGCGGTCTCAACTGCAGCAATAGCCAAGAGGCATTCTCGCGTGGCTCGACGGAGTCGATCATCATCAACTATTAGTGTTGGCAAAGGCAGGATCTGCTTCCCTGCGGCTGCAGCCACGGCATCCTTGGGCAGACTGTGCAGACCTTCCCCCCAGCCAGTGGCCAGACTGACACCGCGAAACATCATACGACTCCCTCAAGCACAAGACAGGCATTACACCCGGCAAATCCAGCCGCAGTTTTGAGACTGATGCGCGGACGAAACACGCGGGTGCTTCCTGGCACATAATCGAGGTCACACTCCGGATCCGGTTCGCCATAGTTCAATGTCGGTGGAATCTGTCCGTGACGCGAGGCCAGGACACACATGATGGTTTCCAACGTTGCTGCGGCTCCCATCGTATGGCCCATGTGTGCTTTGATCGAATTCACCGGTATCGCATACGCACGTGAGCCAAGAACTTTTTTAAAAACACTCGTCTCAACACGATCATTCTGAGGAGTGCCAGTGCCATGGGCACTGATAAAGTCGATGTGCTCAGGGGTCACTTCAGCATTCTGCATAGCCAACCGTATCGTGTGTTCGAGTCCGCGCCCTGCGGTATCAGGCGCACTGATATGGGAACCGTCAGCGCAACTGGCATGGCCACGCAGGAGTGCCAATGGAGAGATGCCTCGTTGTCGCGCGGTAGAGGCTCGCTCCAAGACAACGAGGCCTGCGCCTTCGCCTAATAAAAGGCCGCTGCGGCGGCGGTCAAACGGACGTACTTTATCGCGCGTCAATGACCGCATGCGGTTGAAGCCCTGCATAACAAAGCGACAGAGGATATCGACGCCACCAGCGAGAACCGCACTCACAGTTCCAGCACGCAGCAGATCCGCCGCAATACCAAGGCTGGTTGCTCCTGACGCGCACGCAGTTGAGATCGTCATAACCGGACCAGTGACCCGGAACCAATGTGCCAGATGACGCGTAGGACCGTCATATGGTGCCCCAGTCAACGCATGAAGGTCATGGGGTTTATCCAGAAGCCGTTCGGCTTGGCCAATGCCCCCCAAAGCCGTGCCAATGACGATTCCCAGGCGCTGGTCACTACGTGTCACGTTATTCCATTGAGCCATCTGCAGCGCTTCGCTAGCCGCAGCAATGAGAAATTGCGAGGCTCGACACTCTGGCAACGGAGATGCAGCAGGTCCGACCAACTCCCGCAGAGCTTTGATTTCTCCGCCGTTTTGCACGCGCAGGCCGTCGGTGGAAAACCGCTCGATCCGAGAGATACCACAGGCACCATTGACCAATCCCGACCAATACGAACTCACATCTTGACCGATCGGGCTCACGACGCCCATGCCGGTAATTGCGATCTGATCAGTGGGTTGCAGCGGGAGTATTCCAGACGTCATAAAAATTAAACCACTGGTCAGGAGCCATAGCGATATAATGCTCCAGGACGCGAACCATCTGACGAAGCGCGACGTCTTCGCCTCCACGCTCGACTGGAATCACTTCTCCAATATGCATCTCGTAGAAATAGTCGGGCCGCAGCAAGCAGAAAAACGGGATAACTGGCACTCCAGCCGCGCGGGCCAAAATAAAAGGCCCAACAGGAAACTCGACAGGTTTCCCAAAGAAGTCGACAGCGATATCACTGCGATGGCCGGTCGCGCGGTCCATCTGCACAGCCACCACATCACCACGGCGGAGAGCCATAAGCAATTGGACGAATCCACCAGTATTATCGTTAGAAACAAAACGAAGTGAGGGAGATTGATTCTCGCCCTGGAGGAGGCGCCGTACAACAGCGTGTTGCTCAGGAGAGATGATCACGTGCACGGTTTTCCCAAAAGGACTGAGCAACCGTCCCGCGAGTTCCCAATTCCCCAAATGCGCCGTCGCTGCGACAAATCCTTGATGTGCCTCCAGGATCGGCTGGAATCGCGCAAAATTGTGGATGTGACGGACGTGTCGCTGTTGGACTTCTACGGATTGACGGTTGAGGGACAATAGGTCAGCAAAATAGTAGGCAAAATGACGAAACAGTGACCGCACGGTTTGTTGAATGGTGGCAGGATCAGCGTCAGGAAGAATGTGTGCAAGATTGCGCTGGACTGCGGTATACTCCGCGGGCATACGGCGTTGATAAAAATCCGCCACGACTCTCGCTATGCCAAAACGAAGTGCGCGAGGAAGCAACGGCGCACATAGCGCGACAAACTGATAGAGCGTTCGCCCATCATACGAGTGGGTATACCACCTGGACTTCGGTGGAGATGACACAAGATGCGTTTCCGGTGACATAACAACGGAATAACAAAGAAGGCGATACGCCGTTTTGTGACACTATAGAGAACACGAGCTCATCTCTCAATGGATCTGGCACGAGAACAACACCTTGACAATTCACACGGAAGTTGGTGAGCTTGTCAGGCTTTCTCGGGGCATGGGCTCGCCCTTTTGACGTATGCAGCTTTAGGTAGCATCATCATCATCGTTCGTGCAATGAGGAGGAGGAAAAAATGCAGCGATCACACCGTCCATTGTTTTTCTTTGTCGCTTTAGCGATGAGCGCTTTTTTTGCGACCCCAACTGCGGCACGCGATACCCTACTGAACTTGAGCATTCAAGAGGCCTTGCAAGAAGGCGAACAAAAGTCAGTAATACAAAAAGATGTGAAACTTTTTTTCGCAGGTCAGCCACACCCGGAAGTTGCGAAATCGTTCGGGGAATTTCGCACGAACAAGAAAACCAATGCTTTTAACAAATCAGATAAAGAAGCGTGCCACTGGAATTTCTTCTCGGCTATTAAGTCGTTGCAAGAACGAGCCCTGAAAGAGGGTGGCGATGCCGTAATCGATATCAAAAGCAACTATCGAGATAAGGAGTTCGTCAGTGCCACCGAATTCCAGTGCGGAGCAGGCGCCATCATGGCGGGTGTGGCCTTCAAGGGAACAGTGGTCAAGCTGAAGTAAGGAAAATCGAACCAGATGTGGATTATGATGCCGATTCTCTTTCTCCATCAGGGCAATGACATGAAGTGAAGCGGCAACGTCATGGCGAGCGCAGCGAAGCAATCTCTTGGTTCTCTTCTGCTAACAGCGAGATTGCTTCGTCACTCACGCTCCTCGCCATGACAGCTATTCCTTACCTTCACACCATTACCTTTTCACTAGGGAAGGAACCCATATGCGTAACTCGACATGCTTCCTGCTGCATTTCTAGAGTTGCCCTCCGTCGTCGATCATGAACACCGATTCTGCACTCGTGCGCACATTTCTCCGTACTGCCCAAATCTATCCAGAAGGGATTTTTCTTGACGGCGAGCAGTCCTACACATATAGAAGCGCGGCTGAACAGATCACCAAGCTGGCTCATCAATTTCACAGTGCCGCAAATGGTTCGCCCGTCGTCATTCACGGACTGAACACCTCCACATGGGTGTTCAGTTTCTTAGCGGCACGAGCCGCAGGACTCGTCGTCATTCCGTTTTCCCCAGAAACCACAACAGAACAATGGCATGAACTCGGTGAGACTGTCGGGCCGTTTTATGTGTTTGATGCAACACACGGCATAGGCACCCTCACCAATCCCGCTGGAAAGCGTCGGCACTTTCCAGAACGTGCTGGCTTCTGTTTACCAACCTCAGGTTCAACCGGGGTACCTCGCTTAGCCTTACGTTCAGATGAAAGCCTCCTCATTGAAGGTGAGCGCTACTTACATGGATTCGGCTTTGCACCCGCGGATCGCATTTTAGTCGCTCTGCCGCTCTGCCACGCCTTTGTGCTCGGTCTTGCACTTGGTGGCGCGCTCGTCTCAGGGTGCACGCTCTATCTCACTCCTCGTTTTGTTCCTCGTGTAGCGCAACGTTTGCTGCGTGAAGGAGTGGCGTCGATCGTACCTCTCGTTCCAGCCTCAGCTCGGTTGTTGTGCGCAGCGTTTCGCGATGGAGGAGCACAACCACAGAACCTACAACACATTGTCATTGGCGCTGGCCCTGTTTCTCCAGAACTTGAACGTCACGTGGTGGACCGGCTTGGTCGCGTGCCAGCACGCAATTATGGCAGCTCGGAAACCGGGGCAACATTGGGGACGATTGGGCAAGTTGTTCCTGACGGTGTCACCGGGAGTGCACTCCCAGGGGTCGAAGCCGCAATTATGGGAGACGAGCGACCTGGTTCCTTATTCATACGTGTGACCGCACCGTTTCTCGGGTACGTCTCCCCTACCGCAATCGATGCGAGTCGCGTCAGCCCAGATGGGTGGTATTCTACTGGTGATTTCGCCACTCAGGATGCAAACGGGTGGATCACTGTGACAGGACGACTAGGGGATGGCCTTCGTCGAGGGGGACGTTTTATCCAACCCGCTGAAGTCGAACGTGCGCTCAAAAATCATCCTGAAGTAACAGATGTTGTTGTTGTCGGCAGACGGGATGCCTATGGAGAAGACATTGTTGAGGCCCATATTGAAACCGCCACGACGCGACTCACTATTGAGCACGTGCGACGACATGCGGCACAATATCTTGAGTCATATAAACTCCCGACGGTGTGGCACTTCTATGAACACTTTCCGCGAACCAGCGGAGGAAAACCCGACCGTTCACGTTTCATAAGAAGCGCCAGCCCTACGAAGCTGTACGAGTCTGAAAAATCGAAAGAAGAGTAGCCACATGGAAGAGATCAAAAGTGCCCTCCGTGAGCTATTGGTTGACACGCTGCGGTTGCCAATTGCCCCGGCACAAATCGGCGAAAACGATTTGATTACCCAGTTAGGGATTGATTCTATCGGTCTCATGGAAATCATCACTCAGGTCGAGAATAAGTTTCACATCATCGTAGAAGAGGACGACCTCTCTCCGAGTTTGGTCAATTCTCTCGACACCTTCTCTGCCTATGTCAAAGCGAAACAGCGTGCTGCCGCGGTCAAACAGTGAAAACCTCGCGGCACAGGAGAAGGCGCGATGGTAGGCCCTTGCTGAATGACAGTTGCTTATGAGAACATAGTAGAAGACGAGACGGGGAATGCAGAACCCACACGCTTTTCGGGGGAGTGCGTCGCGGAGTGTGGACGAGGGAGAACGAGGGTCTCTAAGCCATGCTAGGTAAGCTCAACCTCGCGCGGAAATGGCGAGTGGTGATGACAGGGGTATGTTTTCTTACATTCCTCTGCGGGGGCCTCATCCTGACGGTCACAGCATTGCCGTTGATTCTGCTCCTCTCGGCGACACCAGCACAGAGGGAACGCAGAACTCTGCTACTCATTCATTATGCGTTCAAGTTTTTTATGCGGTACATGCAGATGTTAAATCCGATTTCCTCTTTTCAGGTGCACGGGCTCGAACACGTGTCCTCAAGAAAGGGGGCACTTTTTATTGCCAACCATCCGACGTTAATCGATGTCGTCGCAATCATGAGTAGCCTCCCAAACTGCCAATGCATTGTCAAAAAGTCACTTTTACAGAACGTATACTTCGGCAGGCTCCTACAAGCAGCCGGTTATGTCGCGCATGATTCTAGCGAATTCATGGCAGAATGCGCGCAGCGGTTGCACGCTGGTTTTTCGCTCCTGATTTTTCCTGAAGGAACACGTTCCCCTCTCGAAGGCCTCCAGCGATTTTCACGCGGCGCTGCACAAATTGCGCTTCGGACCGGGGCCGCAGTGGTCCCGGTTGCCGTCACCTGTGAGCCACCTACCCTTCATAAAGGGGACCCGTGGTATACCGTTCCTTCCCGCCCGATCGACTTGACCTTACGATTTTTCCCTTCGCTTGAGATTCCGACTGCTGTCACTGAAAAGAAACACCTCCCTCTTCAGGCCCGGGCGTTGACCTCGTATTGGGAGAATTTTTTCCGTCAAGAACTGCATATGGCAAAATCTTCTGCCCTAGACCCCTCAGAGGAAAACATCTCTGAAGCTGCTGGGACACCACTCCCCATTGGAGGACCCCTCCAATGAAGACAAAAGACGCCATTTTTGCCCGGATGCGAGAAATACTGGTCGAAGTGTTTGAAGTCGAGGAGCGGAACATTACGCTGGAGGCGCACTTGTATAAAGACCTCGATTTTGACAGCCTGGATGCGGTTGAGCTTGCCGTCAAGTTAGGAGTCGAAACTGGCATCAGTCTGCAAGAAGAAGAACTCCGTGCAATTCGCACAATTGGTGACGCCGTTGATATTGTTCACTACCGAATGAATCGGTAAGACACACTGGGTGTATGCTGTCTTCTCCCCTCATTGTGTCATGAGAGGCATACCTCCGCGATGTTGGGAAAAACGCTTCGGGTCTTGGTTACCTGCCTCTTTCTTTTCTATCCCCTGGTGATGTACGCGGGGTTGCAAAGGTTCTCTCCTCGCCTCATCGCTCTTATCTTGGGGCTCGGGGCGGTAGCGAACTTCCTGTATATGCGACCAAACGGAGGACATACACGCTTGCTCGTGCCTGTCATTGGCACGGTCGTGCTGAGTTTCGTTAGCGCACTGTTCAATCAATCACGTGCTATTCTCTACCTTCCCCTTCTTATTTCTCTTAACTTCGGCGCCTCGTTCGCGTATAGTTTGTTGCGTCCGCCGAGTATCGTCGAGATCTTCGCCACCACGTACTCCAGCGTCCTCTCTGCTGAGGCGGTTCGTTATTGTCGCTTGGTGACTGGTATATGGGTCGGATTTTTTGCCTTCAATGCCACGATTGCCGGCCTCACCGCCTGTTGCAGCAGCCTTGAAACCTGGAGCTTGTACAATGGCCTTATTTCCTACTGCCTCCTCGGATTATTATTTGTGGGAGAGTTGTGTTACCGTTACTGGCGATTTCGCCGCTATGTAGGAGCACCAACGGACGCGTTCTTTAAAAGGATCTTTCCTCCGAAGGAATAAGGCATGTCCGGGACACCATCTCGCCCTTCCCATCCACAACTTCTAGATACGGAACGCACAAGCAACGGATATCTCCTGCGTTTGTATATCCCCGAAGATTTGTTGTACCTCGATGGGCATTTTCCCCAAGTGCCAATTGTCGCTGGAGTGTGCCAGTTGAAATGGGTTATCGACTACATTCAAATCTATACAGGAGCGCCGTTACACATTCAGGCGATGAAGGATGTCAAATTCTCACGCCCCCTCTTTCCTGGACAAGCGTGCACCCTTGAACTGAACTACGTACCACAACCTGCAAGTTGGCAGTATGAGATTTATACCGACACCCACCGTTTCGCCTCTGGGTGTCTGCTTGTGAACCCAGCATGAATCCGTGTGTTCTCATTCCGATCTATAATCATAAAGACACGATCGCTGCAGTTGTTGCCAATCTCGCCCCATATCGTTTGCCGTGCATTATTGTCGATGATGGGTCCGACACCTCCACACAGCAAGTCCTTGCCCATATCGCTGCACGATACACCTGGGTCCAGGTCCTCCGTCTCGAACAGAATAGTGGTAAAGGACAAGCCTTGTGTACGGGTTTCTCGCATACGTATGACAAAGGATATTCCCATGCCATCCAAATTGATGCCGATGGCCAGCACGATACTCAAGACATCGAACGCTTCTTAGCGGAAGCTCGCGCCCATCCTACAGCACTGGTTCTGGGCAAGCCTATTTTTGGTGCAGACGTACCGCTCGCACGCTATTTTGGCCGGAAAATTTCGCAGTGGCTGGTCTGGGGAGAGACGTTGTCCTGTGCAATCGGGGACCCCCTCTTCGGGTTTCGTATGTACCCACTTGCCGCAACGGTCGCCCTTCTCAAGCAGCACCGCATCGGCGCGCGGATGGACTTTGAGCCTGATATCGCCGTTCGTCTCTACTGGGCAGGTGTTGCAATACGAAATGTTGAGACTCGGGTTTTCTATCCCGCAGAAGGATTGTCACACTTTCGGATGTTGCGGGACAATGTCCGGATCAGTTGGCTACATACCCGCCTGCTTGCGGGTATGTTGATTCGTATCCCGCAGTTATTACGTCGGCAGTAGTGAGGTTCGATTTCGCTCTGCCTTTTTGAGGTTACGCCACTTTACGCTATGACTTTTCTACCCGTGTATTCACTGAACAAGCCGATATCAATCCAACGTTTGACCTCTTGCAGCCCGACCACTTGCAACGCCGATAAAATTGTTTCAGGCGGGACACAGTGATCATGGGTGTCCCAACAATAACGATAGAGGTCCTGCGTCACCTGGCTGCCAGACCATAGACGCATGACAAGCGGCACGACATATTTCAGGTGAATGCGCAGAAGCCAATAAGAAAGGCTGGCTTGAGGTGGGGTCATTTCCACGATCAGGAGGGTTCCTCCAGGCTTCAACACCCGCTGAAATTCGCGAAATGCACTCTGCAGGTCTGCAACATGCCGCAGCGCAAAGCTCATGCAGACAAAGTCGAACTGACCATCATTGATAGGCAGTAACTCCGCGATTCCGCGTACACCGGCATGGAGACGCTGAGCCCCAAGCGCTTCACCAAGCATGCCTCGGCTCGGCTCTACCCCAACAACATATCCTTGCGGTCCCACGATATCCTTTGCAGCTTCAGCGCTGAGTCCAGTTCCACATCCCACATCCAGCATTGACATTCCAGCAGTCAGTCCAGCCCGTACGAGTGCCTGCCGGCGATACCAACAATCCGTGCCAAACGACATGACCCGGCTGATGCCGTCATAGTAACGTGCAGATACATCAAACCCTTGATTCAGGTAGCTACGGCGCGCACGCTCATCTCGATAGTAGCGATGGAGGAGCGGATGCGGAGGAAGCGACGGTGTCACGTGATTTGGATCAGTCCCCACGTTCGTCGTATTAGCAGATTCACAAGCAGTTGGCTATCCTTGAGAACGTCAAAAGATGAACAACCCTGTATAGCGGTTTCGGTGTTATGACAAATCTCGCCGAAGAGGCTATAGTGGCCATATGAAGTGGGGAGGATCTCTATGGCTCGTCTTGCCGTGGCTGTTGATTGCCTCAATCAGCGCTGCGGAACGCTCAGCCACAACGCAGATGCCATGTGCAGACTGGGAGACGCGTTTCTCACAACGTCTCACCCACACCACGATTCCCGAACCACTAGTGAAGATCCTCGCCGGCCATAAAGGTTATGGTTTTGCCACCACCTTCACCGAAGAAAAACGGATCACTGTACTACGCACCCCATTAACTTCTTCTGGTCAATTAGTTTTCCTCCCGCCACGCGGTTTGTATCGACAACTGCAAAAACCCTTCGCCCAAGAGCTAGTGATTACTCCAGATGCGATCTTCCAGCGCCAGGCGAACGGCCCGACACACACCTTAGCATTAGACGCGCTGCCTGGAGCGAAAGCATTTGTCAGTGCCTTTCTCGCCCTCTTTTCCGGCTCATGGGATACGCTGTACACACATTTCGACGTGTATTTCTCTCACCAAGAGGCACGCTGGCAACTTGGCCTGAAACCGACGAATGCCACGATGGCACGTTCGATCGCGTGCCTTGTACTTGAAGGGCAGCAGGCACACATTACCTCTCTGTGGATACAGGAAACCAGCAGCGATGTGACCCACGATCACTTTCTTGACCCACACATGCTCCCAGAACCACAGTGGAGCAATTACCAATCGCAATTCAGTTGGGCTCGGTAACGGTATCGGTAGAGCATGCTCGGAACCAAGACTGCGCTCGCCTGGTGTGTGGTGGTGGTCATCTTGTGTGGCTTGTCCTGCTATCAGATCATTTATCACTGGAAGTTACAAACCGATGTTCTCGCCTTGCTTCCCGACACCGAGCGAGACCCAGCCACAGCCGCACTACGACAAATCGCCTCTGGCAACCTCGGGCGGACCGTACTCTTCGTAGTGGGACACAGCCAAGAATCCGCTGCGCGCGAGGCGACTCGACTCCTGGGAGAAAAGCTCGCGGCGAGCCCGCTGTTTGTCACCGTGCACTGGGATCACAGCCGCACGCAGCAAGCATTTTTCGACTTGTACTTTCCTTTTCGCTATCACCTGCTCAGCCCATCTCTCCGTCACGACCTCAACGTTCCAGATGGACACCTCGCCCTTATCCAACGACTGAAGCAACTTCTCTACCAACCAACCTCATCACTGCTCACTCGCTTCTTAGAGGCAGACCCGCTGCTGTTTTTCCCAGCACTCACCCAAGACTGGCAGCCGCCAAAGCGAAAACTGCACATGCAGGACGGGCTCCTCACTGCTCATCACAACGGTCGCTGGTATCATGTCATCACTGCGCAACTGGCACTGGACCCTTTTGCCACCGCAACCCAAGAGCAATTCGACGCCCAATGGGAGACCTGGGTCTCATCCCTGCAACAGACGTGGCCAGGCATCGATATCATTGGCACCTCGGCGGTACGCTTCGCTGCCGCCACGCAGAAGACCATTGTTCGAGATATCGCGATCATTAGTATCGGTTCTCTCCTTGGGATTACCATACTGATTCTAGGCACCTTTCAGACCGGGCGGCATCTTATTTTAGCTCTTCTGCCCATTGTCATCGGAATTTGGAGTGCCATCGGGATCACGCTCTGGCTGTTTGGCGACCTGCACACGGTCACTCTCACCTTCGGCGCAAGCCTGGTTGGCATCTGTGATGATTACAGTTTTCACTACTTCACTTACCATCGCCTGACGACCCCGTGGCATGCACAGCGGACTATGCGTCACCTGCTTCTGGCGTTGAGTCTCGGCGCCTTTACGACCATTCTCAGCTTCCTTGGCCTTGCCTTTACTCCATTGGTCGGCCTCCAACAGATAGCGGTGTTTGCTTCTTGTGGAGTACTCGTCGCCTTCGCAACAGTTATATTGTGGTTCCCATATCTCCTCAACGAGACGCATCCACGCGCGCAGCATCCTCCTGCCCTCTATTTCGCAACCCTCAATGCGTTCGCGTTCGGGAATCGATATCGGAAGCCATTGCTCATCGTGTACGGACTCGTGCTCCTTCTGTGCCTACCAGGCTTGTGGTTGCTTCACGTCAGCGATAGTCCGCGGGCACTGAACGCATTACCAAAGGATCTTCAGGAGCAAGATCAGTTTATCCGTACCATCATGGGTCTCTCACAAAACCAAACCCATCTCATTGTAAAGGGACACACGGCAGAAGACGCACTACAGAAGCTCGAACAGTTGACTGCGCCGTTGGTTGACCAGCCCGCCCGTCCATCCGTCGAACTCGGCCCGGTGATAACGTCTTTTCTTCCCAGTATGAAACAACAAAAAGCCAATCTTTTAACCGTCCAGCGACTGCTCGACCAGCGGCCCTTCCTCGCGCAGGAACTTGGACAACTCGGATTTACCGAAGAAGTCATACAACAATTTTTTCACACCATCGCCGCGCCACCGGAAACCTTTCTCACCCCTGAGTTATGGCAACAACACGAAGCCTCCCGAGGATTGCGACATTTGTGGTTAGGAGACCCGTCGTCTCCCACCTCCTCAACCTCACTACTTGTCCAGGTTTTTCATATTCATGATCCTTATGCATTCGCAGCGCTGCTCGATAAGAGTGAAGGTATCCACTATGTCGATCCCGTAGCCGACTTCACCCGCGTGTTCAAACACTACCGACGGCAAGCGGCCTGGCTCGTCAGCGGTGCGTATGTCCTTATTTTTGCCATCTTAGTGTGGAGCTACAAAGCTCGAAGCGTCATCATTATGCTGCCGCCGGTGCTCGCAGCTCTTGTCACCATCAGTGTCTTTGGCTGGCTCGGCCATCCCTTTCACCTTATCCACCTCCTGATGCTGCTTCTGGTTCTCGGCATGGGCATTGATTTTACTATTTTCATCGCCGAAGGGTCGCTTGCCGAGGGGCCAACTACATTGCTCGCGCTTACGCTATCCGCTTTGAGCACGGTACTCTCGTTTGGTCTGTTGAGTCTGAGCGGTCAAGCCGTGCTCCAAGCTATTGGGTTAACCGTGTTAATCGGCATTGCTGGAGCCTTGTTCTTTGCTCCACTTGCGTACTATGGACGGTCTTCCTTGTGAAGCGACTGGGCGTTCTCGCTTTTTTTCTCCTCGTACTGCCAGGCTGTAGTGTGACGGCGGGAATGTTCGCCCCATTGCGCAATCCCACGCTGCCTCATCCCTATTATCCGCTGCTTGCCCCTGCAACCTACGGTCGGACGTATGCTGCCCGACATCTGCTTGAAGGCCAGGCTCGTGGCCAAGATTTTGTCTTCCAGGTACAGGTCGAAATTGACACAGACCGAATCGTGCTCGTGGGCTTCACGCCCTGGCAAACGCGTGCCTTTCTCGTTCGCTACGATGGGCAAACGTTAACGTACGAAAATTTCACCGATCGTGAGATCCCTTTCCCTGCTGCGTTTATGCTCTCATACCTCCAACAAGTCCTCTGGCCACGTCTCCCCAATCAAGGCGAATGGCACGTTGTAGAGGATCCCCACACGCATGAGCGACGCGTCTCGTTTCGGCAACAACTCGTCACGCGTATTCGCTATCACGGAGCACCCTCCACGCAAGGCGACGTTGAACTGACGAATATGTCATTGGGGTATCGGTTGCTAATTCATATTGACCCTGGGAGCGCGGGCGTCGCGCCCGCCAACGGTCTCCCCTAAGTGTGATGCAGCAAGCAACCGAAACGGTGTCGCACCCAGGCTTGTTTTTACAAGATGTTTTGATACTGGTACGTCTGCGAGCGCAAACGGTCGAAATATGCTCGCGGTGAGGAGGTACCGAATGACAGGAGCAACCTATCCTCCGATAGAACAACTCCTTCCCCATCGACCTCCAATGATCCTGATCGATCGCTTAGTGGAGGCCACAGAGCAGGAAGGCACGTGTGAGGTGACGATTACCCCACAGTCGATGTTTTTGGAAGCGTCCGGGGTGCCGGCGTTCGTTGGCCTGGAGTACATGGCACAATCCGTAGCTGCGTTTGGCGGCTATTACTCCTATCTAGTGAATGCTCCCATTACGGTAGGCTTACTGATGGGAACGCGCCGTTGGGAGACATCTTGTGAATTCTTCGAGCTTGGCCAAACTCTGCGTATCCATGTCTCGCACATATGGGGGAAACACGAACTCATGCGATTTCACTGCACCATCACTTCTGAGGCTGCCAGCGAGCCTCTGCTTCAGCAGGCTGATCTCAGCGTCTTTAAGCCGAGAGCCTTGCAGGCTTATCTAGAAGAGATTGATCATGACAACTCGGGTACTAGTCAGCGGTGCTAGCCGTGGTATCGGACGAGCCATCGCCATTGCCTTAGCCGCGCAAGGGCATGAGGTCGGGATCAATTACCTCAACAATCATGTGGCAGCGCAAGAAACCCTGGAAGCCATCTCTGCGGCTGGGGGCGCTGCTTACTTGATTCCTTTTGATGTCGCAGACCGCGAGGCCGCAAAAGAGGCCATTACCCAAGACATGAACACTCGTGGCATCTACTGGGGAGTCGTCTGTAATGCGGGTATTACCGCCGATGGCCTCTTTCCCATGCTCTCTGGCGACAAATGGGATCGTGTCGTGCACACCAATCTCGATGCCTTTTACAATTTGTTACATCCAGTAGTCTTACCAATGGCGCAAGCGCGTCGCGGAGGACGGATTGTGACGATTTCCTCAGTGTCGGGTTTGGTAGGCAACGGTGGGCAGACCAATTACGCGGCAGCGAAAGCGGGCGTCATTGGCGCGACCAAATCCCTGGCACAAGAGTTGGCGCGACGGCAAATCACCGTTAATAGTGTGGCTCCGGGGCTGATTGAAACAGATATGGTTGCAAAACTCCCCAAAGAGGAACTCCTACAACGGATTCCCATGCGTCGCTTTGGCATGCCAGCCGAGGTCGCTGGTCTCGTGGCCTTTCTGTTTTCCGAAGTGGCCGCGTATATTACCGGCCAGGTCATTTCTGTGAACGGCGGTTTGATATGACACACCGTGTGGTGGTGACAGGAATGGCAGGGTTGTGTCCGCTGGGAACTAGTTGGGATGAAGTAAAAACGAAACTCCTCGCCAAAAAGTCGGGAGTCACGCTACAACACGACTGGGACTCGATCGCAGGATTGCGGACCCGGTTAGGAGCGACCGTTCCAGATTTTCAACGCCCGCCGCATTATCCACGCAAGAAGATTCGCACGATGGGTCGCGTGGCGCTTCTGGCAACACGGGCGACAGAGCTTGCATTGATGCAGGCTGGACTTCTCGAAAATCCCGTACTACACGAACACAGCACCGGGATTGCCTATGGCTCGGCCTCGGGCTCACCACCAGCACTGCAATACTTCATGGAGCAGCTCGGCGTGCATAAAACCCTCGAAGGCATTACCGGCTCCCACTTTACCCAATTCATGAGTCATACGTGCGCCGCCAATATCGGCCAATTCTTTGAGATTAAAGGACGAATTCTGCCCATTGGTTCTGCCTGTACCGCTAGCAGTCAGTCTATTGGGTATGCATACGAAATGATCAAATATGGGCGACAACAAATGATGATTACTGGTGGGGCTGAGGAACTGCACGTTGCCAGTGCGGTTGTGTTTGATGTCGTCTACGCCACCTCGAAACAGAACGATCATCCAGACAAAACACCCCGTCCGTTCGATGTCGATCGTGATGGTCTGGTAGCGGCGGAAGGAGCAGCCACACTCATTCTTGAATCGCTCGAACATGCCCAACAACGGAGGGCGCCCATTTTGGCAGAAGTTGTCGGCTTTGCCACAAATTGTGATGGTGAACACATGGTCAATCCATCACCTGAGGGGATGCAGCAAGTGATGGAGATGGCGCTACAAGATGCGCATCTCGACCCAGACATGATCGATTATGTGAACGCCCATGCCACTGCCACCGAAGTTGGCGACATTGCCGAATCCCAAGCAACCGTAGCCTGTTTCAAGCGGCCGATTCCCATTAGTGCACTCAAGAGCTACATGGGACACACCTTCGGTGCCTGTGGCGCACTTGAAGCCTGGCTCTGTATCCAGATGATGGCTGAGGGCTGGCTCGCACCCACGATCAATCTGGATCGCGTCGATCCACGCTGCGCAGAACTCGACTATCTCACTGACATTCGTCCACGCCAAGTCGACTATGTCATGTCCAACAACTTCGCCTTTGGTGGAATCAATACGTCACTCATCTTCAAACGATGGGGCAGGTGAGGGAGGAGAATAGTAATGACCCAAGAGACGATTACCCTGGTCCAAGACTCATGGAAGAAAGTGGAAGCGATTGCTCCGCAAGTGGCGGCTCTGTTCTATAACAATCTCTTTTCTGCAGACCCAAGTCTGAAGAAGCTATTCACTGGCGATATGACGCTCCAAGGCCAGCGGTTAATGGAAATGATTGGACTCGCTGTCAATAAACTGAATGACTTGCAAGCAGTCGTGCCCGTTCTACAACAATTGGCGAAGCGTCACGTCAAGTATGGGGTCAAAGAGGCAGATTACACTACGGTCGGCGCGGCACTCTTACAGACTCTTGGACAAGGCTTGGGGAGCGACTTCACACCAAGTGTGAGAGAAGCCTGGAGCAGTGTGTACAGCACAATGGCGTCCGTCATGATCGCGGCGACAAAAGCGTGATGTTCGCGTCTTTTGACCGTCTCTTCTCCACGTATGAAGAAATGGCTCAAATGAGAGATTGAGCCATCAGGCCACCGGGTGATCTGGTCATTGAGAAAAATCTCTTTCAATGACTCGATGATTCAATTTCTCAATTACTTCTCTGGTCCGAGCCACGTCGAACCGGTCCAGCCGCTAAGATCATACGCATCAAGACACTGCTGGACGAGTTGTTCCAACGCTGCACGATCACCGTCGGCCTGGGCGGAAAAGAGTGTCTCGACTTTGAGGTTCTCAACATTGCCAGCGTAGTTACGTTCATACAGTTCGTGGCGACCACCGAACTCACTGCCGATTGCGTCCCACACAAGTTTACTTAACTTCACTCGCTGTTCGGCGTCCATATTCGCGCCTTTGTAATATTGGTCAAGAAATGGCCGCAGCGCAGGATTAGCAAAGTCTTTGGCGCTGGAAGGAATCTGAATCAACCCACCGGCAGCAACCATCTCGATCAATTCACGAAAGCGAGGATAGACACTAGGAGCTTGCACGCGATAGGCCCACATCGAGCGGTGCGATGGCGCGACGTGCCCATTGGCGGCTGGATCTGGATACAAGCAGGCATCGCGCACCAAGGCATTGAACGTATGCACGTAGGCGATCGCTTCGCCAATTTTTTCTTGCACACCGCGAAAACCAATAGTGCCGTTCGACTCGGCAATACGTAAAAAGAGCCCAGTCAGAAATTCTATCTTAGTCACAAATAGTGTGGCCCCTTGCAACATGAGGTTCTGTAACACCTGCGCTTGCGGGAAAAAGCCGTTGGTCTTGGGGATGTCACGAAAGACAAACACATTCTCCCACGGCACGAAGACACGATCAAAGATCATGGTCGCGTCGTTCTCATCAAAGCGGCTCGACAGAGGATAATCATAAGGGTGCGAACGGCTGGCAGCTAATTCGTATGACGGACGGGAGAGTAACTTCACACCGGGTGCATTGGTTGGAACAATGAAAACCAAGGCGTGATCTTTATCGCCATCACTTAGCGGCACCGCACCGTAATTGAAAACGAAATTGTAACGCGTGAAGGCCGCGGCAGTTCCAACCATCTTGGCGCCACTGACGACAATGCCGTTATCTCGTTCTTCAACGGCGCGAACGAAGATCTCTTTCTGCTCATGTAAAGGCTTGGAGCGATCGACCATCGGATTGATACCGACATGATTAAGGTACAGGCATCCTTCAGACAGCTTGTGATACCAATGAGTCGCGTTTTTCGTGTATGGTTCAAAGTACTCGGGCCATGCACCAAGACTCACAACTAGTCCAGCCTTGTAGTCTGGACTACGGCCCATAAAGCCGAAATGTAGGCGACTCCAGGCGCGCATCGCTTCAGAACGCGCCAGCAACTCCTGCGGTGTCTTCGCCAGGAGAAAGGACTTGTGAGTCAGTGCACCGGTAGGAGTCACCCCGGTCAACACGTCCTGCTGTTGCGGATCATGCAGTGCATCATAGAGGGTCGCAACCGAGCGCGTGCCATTGCGAAACGCCGGATGGGTCGTGACATCCTTAACACGTTCGCCATTGATCCAAATTTCGCGATCATCACGCAAGCTGTCGAGGTATTGCGCCCCGGTCATCGGCAATTTACGTGCTGATGCTGCAAGATCAGCCATAGTGTTACTCCTCACATCGGGTTCTAAACCAGTTGCGGCTACCTTCCCTGATTATGCTTCGACAAGCTCAGCACGAACGGAAGGGTATCTCAATTTTTCCTCATTACCGTACGCCCTGAGCTTGTCGAAGGGCGGTGGAGAAACCTCTGCGAACTAAAAAGAAACCGCGACATCGTAGCCAGTAAACTTGCGCACGTTAAGCACGCCAGTATCGAAGATGAGGTATTGGCCTTTCATTCCGAGTAACGTTCCTTCAACCGTTTGGGTCTTGTCGAGGTTCAGAGCGGTGACTTTTTGTGGATAGGTCAACACTGGATAGGTGAACGTGCGAATAGTTTCCGTCATCAATCGCGCTAGCGACTCGGTCCTCGCGGTTTCGGTCGAAGCCGCCAAATCTTTCTCACAGCGAGCGAACAACTCTTCCCGCTGTGCAGTGAGGTCATGGGTTTCAGGTTCACCTTTGAGCATTTTGCGCCAGTCAGTACGATCGGATACATGCTTCTTGAATGCTACTTCCACTAATCCGGCATGATACCGACTTTGCACCTGAATCACTGGCAGAGCTTGCACTGCGCCTTGGTCAAGCCAGCGGGTCGGAATCTGACTGCCACGGGTAATGCCGACTTTTAAACCCGACGCATTGGCAAGGTACACATAGTGAGGTTGCATACAATGCGCTAGCGCCCACTCTGGTTCGCGACAGGTGCCTTTAGCAAAATGACAGAGCTCCGGCTTAACGATACACATATCGCATTGTGCCAGGGTCGAGAAACAGCGGTAGCAAAAGCCTTGGTTGAAACTTTTCTTGGTAGACTGGCCACAGCCGACACACTGAATCTGTCCACTATAGGAAAGCCGCACGGTTTTCCCCAGCAGCGGATTCAGCGGCAGGCGAGCCTCCCCCAGCGGTAAGGTATACGCAACCGTCTCCTCCGCCATCGCAATCATTTTTTTCAAATTCCCACGTACTGTTTCCATATCGTCCCCTCAATGATCCATTGGCTCTTGAGATATAGAGGTGTAGAGTATCGCGCAATATCTGCCGACAGGAGGGAATCGCTATGCCAGAGTTCCAAACGATTTTGTATGAAACCCCAGCCGAGCATGTCGCTCGTATCGTGCTCAACCGTCCAGAAACTCGCAATTCACAAGACACCCGATTACTGTACGAACTGAACGACGCATTCGATGTCGCTGCGCAAGACGATAATGTCAAGGTCGTTATTCTCGCCGCTAATGGTCCACATTTCTCTGCCGGCCATGATCTGCGAGAACAAGGCTCATATCAAAAAATGTCCGAGTTCAGAACAGTTGGCACCTGGTGCGGTTTCACCTGTGCCGGCGCTGAAGCGCAGATGGCTCGCGAAAAAGAAATCTATGTCGGTTTTAGCGAACGCTGGCGTAACATGGCCAAACCGACGATCGCCGCCGTGCAAGGTCGCTGCATCGCCGGTGGGCTCATGCTGGTCTGGCCCTGTGACATTATCATTGCCAGTGAGGACGCACAGTTCTGCGATCCAGTCGTCAGCTTCGGGATTGGCGGCGTGGAATTCTTCCAACATGCGTGGGAAGTCGGTGTACGCAAAGCGAAGGAAATGCTGTTTACGTCTGATTTTCTCTCAGCTGAGGAAGCGAAACAGCTTGGCATGGTCAACCAGATTGTCCCGCGCGAAAAGCTGCAAGAGGCTGCGCTCGAAATGGCCGCTAAGATTACCAAGAAGTCACTATTTGCGCTAAAGCTAACCAAGGAAGCCGTGAACACCGCGCAAGATGTGCAAGGTCGTCAGCAGGCGATGCAAACCTCTTTTGCGTTGCACCAGCTCGCGCATACGCATTGGCTCAAATTATACAATCTGTTACTCGACCCAACCGGCTTGCCAGCGGAAACGCAGAAGGCGTTGGGGGTGAAGTTGGAGAAGAAATAGAGCAACGAAGGAGCGTCGTATTACGTCCCTTATCAGTGTGAGGCTGATGTTCTTTTCGCCTCACACTGATAAGATAAATTGCATGGCTCATACCAGGCGTAAACCTTCACATGGCAGTCTAGATCGCTCTCAAGGTCAGGATAAAATCATGCAAGTGCCCCATGGGAAAGAATCAACCTCACCCTCACATCCCTACCCGCGTTACAGCAAAGAAGAATTTGCCCGGCGTGGAGATGACATCTACGAGCGCGTCATACGACCTCACTTAACAGTCGCTGATGAGGGGAAGTTCGTTATGATCGATATCGAAACGGGATTGTATGAGATAGATGATGACGAAATCGCGGCCTCTGATCGACTTCGTGCTCGCCGACCAGAGGCGCAGATGTGGATGGTACGCGTTGGTTCTCGTGGCGTGCATCGTTTTGGGCCACGTCGTCAATCAGCGATCGTATGATTGCCGGGAGTATGAACGCCTATCGGCGGGAGGCAACTATTCGCGTTACTGTGTTAGGTTCGCAGGGACAATCACAAGAGATTGAAGCAATTATTGATACAGGGTTTACCGGCTCTCTCACCCTCCCACTCTCCGTTATCATGACACTCGGTCTTGTGTGGATTAGTCACGGGCGCGTCACACTTGCAGGTGGCAGTGAACGCCTAGTCAATTTTTATGAAGCAACTGTGCTTTGGGACGGCACTCCACGTCGAGTTATGGTAGAAGCACTCGACGATGATTCACTTGTGGGTATGACTTTATTGGACGGTTACGAACTGACTATCCAAGCCGCAGATGGCGGAAGGGTGACTATTACCGCCCTGCCATAATCCTTAACGGAAGCACCAGATGAACTCCAAATTCCTCCGCGCCGATGAACTCGGTATTCGTCTCGAAATAGTAGCGGGTCTCCCCATTTGGGAACCACACCCACTCTATCGTCACCAGAAGGCGATCGATCGTATCCGCGCAACGGTTAGCAAACACACCTCATCTTCTGACCCACAAGCTGCTCGGTGTGAATGCGTCAATATCTCTGATGTCTATGTCAGCTTCCCCGACGGCTCACTGAAACGGCCAGATATCGCAATTTTTTGCGAAGAACCAAGAGAAGAAGACGAAGCGATCACGCTCGTCCCCGAGGCGGTCATCGAAATTGTCAGCAAAGGGTATGAAGCAAAGGATCTCGAAATCGGGCCGCACTTTTATTTGTCACAAGGCGTCAAAGACGTAGTTGTGTTTGACCCATACACGCTGTTAGTGCTGCATGTGCGTCGTGATGGTACGACTCGGCAGATTTCGCCCGTAGACATCGTTCTTGAGTGTGGATGCAAGTGTACTGTCTGAAGATTATGATCCTTCTATTCATCCAGCGTTCAGGATGCCCTCATGTTTTCCTTCATCCAGTGGCTCATTCGTCCCTTCTGCCGCTACATAGTCTCACCAACAACTATCTCCGTCTACCAGGATGGAAGATGGGTCGATATCGCAACAAAAGAAATCTTGGCAGTCAAAGTTGTCTCGGTCAGTCGCGTAATCGTGCGCTTGTATGGCAGCCAGAGACAAGTCCTCAATCTTTACCGTTTCTCGGTATCAGCATTCGAAACGATCACTCGCGCTCTGCAGGAGGCGGTGCATCAGAACCGAGCAGTCCAAGCAATGTGGCAACATGCCAAAGTGTATCGCTCGCGTTTTATCGAGCCGTGGCATTCACTCGCAGACGAACCTCCTTCACATGCACAAGGATTGGTCACAGAACTGCAACGAGAATTGGCACCGGCTCATCCGCTTTTCAATCACACGGTTGCTGCCATTGCCCGACGGTATGATTGTGACGACGTGCTCTTTTACGTTGCCGGACCGCCTGAGCAATATGCCGCTGTCCACCTCACCTGGACCAGTAAACAAGAACGCTGGCCCTCCTGGCCGGAGACTGATCTTTACGACTCGTTCGATGCGTTCGTAGAGCAGCGCGTGAAAATAGATGCGAGCGAATATAAGGATCTTGTATCGGCAAAATAATCTGTTGGATTCTTGCGAACCTATAGCTTGCTCGTCTACAATCCGCCCGACTTCACGAAAAAGGAACACAACTATGACTCCCGCTGATCTGCCACGTTTATCGTATTCCGGCGTCGTTGATGCCGATGGCCATATTCTCGAAGCCCCGGACCTGTGGGAAAAATACCTCGAACCCCAATACCGCGACCGTGCAGTGCGCATCCGCAAAGATGAACGTGGATTGGAGTACCTCGAAGTCGACGGCCAACCAGCCAAGATGACGCGCAATGGAGCCCCGTCTTCACTTGGAGTGATGGACCAACTTGCAGGCATCAAGTACGAGCGCACGCCAACCGGCTCTGGGTATGTCGATAATGCCTCCTGCGGCTCGATGGACCCTAAGGAACGCATCAAACGTCTCGACATTGAGAATATTGATCGCGTCTTCCTCTACCCTACCCTGGGTCTGCTGTGGGAACCAGAATGCGAAGATCTCGAACTGGCGATGGCATACGCACGTGCCTACAATCGTTGGATTGTCGACTTCTGTTCGGACTCCAATGGTCGCCTGCTGCCGATTGCTCACATTCCGTTTGGCATTCCTGAACTCGCTGAACAAGAACTCCGTCGTACTGCCAAAGATGGAGTGAAAGGTTTCTACTCTGCGCCGTTCATTTGGAGTCGGAAAATCCATGGCCATCCAGACCATCATCGTATCTTTGCCGCAGCCCAAGAGCTGGGGTTGCCGTTTGGACTACACCCCTCGTTTGAGCCGCATTGGGCCTCTCCTACCCGTTTTGGCCGCATGACTGGCCGGGATACGGCCTTCTTTCAGAACGTCGCGCTTGGCAATGTCATTCGTGAAGGTTTCACTTCGCTCTTTCAGTATGGCGTGTTTGATAAGTTTCCTGAGCTCCGCGTGGTAATCTTAGAAATCGGCGCAGGCTGGGTCGGCTATTGGCTGGACCGGATGGATGCAGTGTACGAATCGCCGATCGGCAAGAGTGTTCCACTCAAAGAAAAGCCAAGCTTCTACTTCAAGCGGCAATGTTGGGTTTCCGGTGATCCAGATGAACGCTCGCTCGCTGGAGTCATTCCCTTTGTCGGCGATGATCGCTTCTTCTGGGCCAGCGATTTCCCCCATGCTGACCATCCGCCCAAATACATTCCCAACCTTGAACAGCTTGTGAGTCTTCTGCCTGAGGATTCACGGGCGAAGATTCTGGGGACGAATGTGTTGGAGTGTTACGGACTCAACTAAAGTAGTTTGTTATTACCCTGAGCCCAGCTCTCGACCCTCACCCTAACCCTCTCCCTGCCAGGGAGAGGGAATATCAAGTCCAGTGAGGGCAGATAAGGATCGTGGGCAGCTTATATCCAACTGAACACTGATCTAAAGGACAATAAATACATGCGCATTGGCCTGTTAACAGATACCCATCTTCCCAGCACTATTCGTGACCTTTGGGATGAAGTACGAACAGCCTTCACTGGCGTAGACCTCATTCTTCATGGCGGAGATATTGTCACTCCGCGTGTCCTCGACTGGCTACAAGATATTGCGCCAACCTTAGCTGCCCGCGGCAATAACGATAGCGGCTGGGATGATCCGCGCGTCAAGGATATTCACTGGCTCGATCTCGAAGGCTGGCGTGTAGCGATGATCCACGACATGGAGCCCGAAGAGCGCCCGATCGAAGAGCTGATCCAATATCACTTCAAAGGTGAGCATGCTGACATCATCATTACTGGCCACACGCACTTTGAGCGGCTCGACTATCGCGATAACGTGTTGCAGATTAATTCTGGCAGCCCAACGCACCCGCACTTATGGTCCACACGCCTCGGAACAGTCGGAATCTTGGACTTAGCTCCTGGAAAAATCACTGCCCAGGTAATCCGTCTCGGCGAACACCCTGGGTTGCAAAATCCGGGCAAAGACCTTTTCTTTGAATTGCAAGAGCAGAAATAGTAAAGGTAGCAGCCTCAGTATCAGGCTACACACGCCGGTTTTGCATCATCCGAGACCACACGCCACTGCGTGCCAGCAGCAGCAAAATCGTCGGCCAAAAGAGGGTATTGGCAATGTCATGCACGCTCATTTCCCACTGCCAATACCCTGGAGAGCCAATGATGTCGTCATACATATCAAGCATCTCCCCACAGACGGCTGCGAGCAACACCATAAGCCAGGGGAGGAAAGAGCGAACCGCCCGGCGAAAGACCATCGCCGCACCAAGCATCGTCCCCAAGCCAACGTGCACATGCAAGGCGTCTTTCGAGAGCCCAGTCAAGGCAACAAGAAACAACTTTATCGTCTGGATTGTTGAAGTAGGTTCCATACGCTAAACCCAGTGAGAATCCTTCATTGCAGTAGAGATATTGAAGAAGCAGTCAGTGTCAGTTGTAACGCCCTTTGCAGTCGAAGGCAAACCGATAGGGCAAAGAAAAAAGGGGGAAAAGATGCTGCTGTCAGGAGTCACAGTCGTTGAGGTCGGGTTGAATCTAGCAGGCCCGATGGCAGGAGAGATCCTCGCCGGTCTGGGTGCCGAGGTCGTCAAGATCGAACGTCCCGAAGGTGGTGATGACGCTCGTGGCTGGGGTCCGCCATTCATACAAGATGCGTCGCCGACATTTCATCTAGTCAATCGTAACAAGCGCTCGGTCACTGTTGACTTCAAACAGACTGCTGACATGGAACAGTTGTATGCGCTGATAGCAAAGAGTGACATCTTCATTCAGAATCTGCGCCCAGGAAATGCGGAAGAGGTCGGCCTTGGTCCCGCCGTGCTCCTCGAAAAGAATCCACGCCTGATCTACTGCTCGATCTCTGCTTTTGGTCATACCGGTCCGCTGCAGTTGAAACCTGGCTACGAAATTCTTCTGCAGGCGTTCGCGGGACCGATGAGCCTGACTGGCGAAGAAGGTGGGCCACCACTGCGCACCCCTGCGCCAATCGCGGATATTGGCACTGGCATGTGGACGACGATTGCGGCCCTGGCTGCACTCCATCGTCGTGGTCAGACCGGTCGCGGTTGTGTCATCAATACCTCACTCTTTGAGACCTGCCTCTTCTGGATTTGTAATTCGTACGCGCAACATGCAGTCACAGGACAAGTTCCCGAGCGGCACCCGACCGGTAGTCCGCGACAAGTCGCGTTTGGCGCTTTTGAGACCAAGAACGGTCCCCTTATCATTGGCGTCGCCAACGATCGGCTTTTTGCCAAACTTGCTCACGCATTAGGCCGGAAGGAATGGGCCAATGACCCACAATTTCGTACGAATGCTGACCGCTTAGCTCACAAAGAGTATCTCTTGCCAGAAATTCGCAAGGCCTTCCAAGAGAAAACCAAGGAGCAATGGATTGATATACTCGAAGCAGCAGGAGTCCCGTGTGCACCGATTCTCACGTTACCTGAAGTCTTAGGACAGCCACAAACCGCTGCACTTGAGTTTTTCCGCCAGCAGGCAGGGATTGATACGATGCTTGCCCATTTACCAATGTCTTTCGATGGCAGGCGCGCTACGTTGGACAAGACCGCCCCACAGTTAGGAGAGCATAATAAAGATGTATTTGAGTTAAAGTAGGACGCTGCCATACAACCGAGGGGGCAAAACGATAGACGGGAGAAGAGAATAGCTCATCATTATGGGTACGTTACAAAACATTAGCAATTCACTCATGCGCACGAGGTTCATCACAAACGCCTTCAAACTGCACACGGCACTGGTAGATCATTTATTTGATATCAGATACGGACTCGATACGTGTCGATGGGCACGATTGTCTGAGTTAACAATCAGTAGCACGAACAAAACAAGAGGACAGAACTACCAACCGACAAGGATGGTCGCCTTGCGGCAACTGTTCAGTGCGCTCAAGTCACAGATTCCGCCTGATAGTGTCCTTGTCGACTTTGGCTGCGGGAAAGGAAGAGTGCTGATGGCAGCGTCAGAAGTCGGCATTCGAGAAGTCCGAGGGATAGAATTCGCGCACGAACTCTACGAGATCGCCAAGAAGAACTGTGCCCAGTATAAGACGAAAAAAGGCTTTCCTACAACCTATCGCATTGTCGAGGGTGACGTCATTGATTATGCGATCAACCCAGATGAGAACGTCTTCTTTTTGTTCAACCCCTTCGATGAAACAGTTTTGACAAAAGTGCTTCACAACATCACGGCCTCTCTTCAGGCAAAGCCAAGACGTGTTTGGATTATTTATTACTACCCTGATCACGCTAACGTTATTGAGCAGCAGGGAAGTTTCTCACGGTTACAGGAATTCATGACGTGGCAGCACCGATTCAGAGTATACTCGAATGGCAATTGAATGGGCGCAAAGCCCAAAGCGGTACCAAGTACCGCCTCTGTTGCAACAGCCAGGGCGGAATCTGACGAAAGGACCTTTTTAAGAGCGAAATGTTTCAACAATCTTCCGCCAACGCTTTTCGTCTTGTCCAGGGTGGTACGGATAATAGAAGGCAACGCGATCTAACAGGCCGTTATAGCGCTCGTTGATGAGCTTGGGCATTTCTTGGGGAGAACCGGTGATTGTATATTCAGCCATCATTGCATCACTAATCTCTTGCGGCATTCCAGCCCAATCACCTTTCACAGTTTTTTCGTGCAGCCGCAGACAGACGTCGCCCCACCCGTGGGCATCCAAGACCGGTTTGTACGTGCGCGTTGATGCATAAAAAGCAATCTGGCGGCGTGCTTCTTCGCGTGCTTCGTCAATTTCTTTCTTGCTCTCACCCATGATGGCAAAGACTGAACTGGTAACGACGACATCCGTACGGCTCCGCCCCGCTTTTCGCGCGCCCTCTCCGATCTGAGGCAGAACGGCATTGCGTAGATAGGTCGTCGAATGAAACGGATGGACATGAAACCCATCAGCCAGTTCACCAGCCAAACGGCACATGTACGGATTCACCCCAGCGACATAGATCGGAACATGCGGATGCGCGATCTTACCGGGACTAAACGCTGGCGGCATTAACGTAAAGGAGTAGAATTTGCCATTGAAATCCAATTTTGTACCGTTCTGCCAACAGTCCCAAATGGCTCGTAGTGCTTGCACCAACTCTCGCAGCTTTGGTCCGGGAGATTCCCATTTGACGTTGTAACGACGCTCATTGTGACCTTTGACTTGCGTGCCCAATCCCAAGATAAAGCGTCCGTTCGATCCGGCTTGTAAATCCCACGCGGTATACGCCAGGTTCATGGGACTGCGAACAAAGGCCAATGCAATCGAAGTCCCAAGGTACAATTTGTCAGTGACACTCGCAGCGACTGCCAACGGCATAAACGGTTCGTGGCGATTTTCGAGGCTCCACAATGCGTCGAAGCCCATGTCTTCAACTGTCCGTGCCAGTTGGGCAACATCTTTGAAAGCACTCACGGTGAGAATTGTATCGAGATGCATACTTTATCCTCCTTATCACTCTACTGCAGCCACAGAGCCAATGGTTTGCTCGCGCGCTTCTAGCCAGGTCTGATCGAGGGGATGAATCTTTTTGAGCTGGTGTTGAGAGAAGTACTGAGGATTAGCCACTCGCGCGCCGAGCTTGACTGGTTGGGCTTCATCCGAGCCGAAGAACTTTGCATAGTCACTGTAGAAACCATCGCATACAGCCCGCACGTCACACTGCGCACATGCGGGGACGTGTTTATAGCCGGTGTAGGCGTGCGCGCGGACTTGCGCATCGGCCTGATATTGATCTTCCAGAGAAAGAGCCGTCTTCCGCTCTGCCCATCGTCGTTCTAGCCATTGTTTAACCCCGTGCAGTGTAGTGCCAACTCCAGGCATTCGTACCGCGAGTCGCCGTAAGGGACCGCGTAGCGAACCGAGCGCAAGCCGCGGTCCGAGACCAAACGGTGGTGTTAGTGTGGCATCGCGCTGGCGCTGAGCCGGGAGGTCGGTCCACGACCAACTGGCAAAGTCGTTCTCGTGAAGATCGTAGGGAATCTGTGGGAAGTTATAGACCGAACTGCGGTGACGCTCAGCGATGACACAGAAGGGAAGATAGCGCACATTCGCCTCGACCCTCGCATCAGCCAAGATATCCAGCGCGAGGTTCAACGACTCTCCCAGCTCGCTATAACGGGGGACGCTTTCGTCACTCCGTTTCCCAGTTTCCTGATCGTTGAACGGATTAAAACCAAGGAAGTTGACGACTTCCGCACCTGTGTGCACGGCCAGTCGTGCAATGTCGGGAAGCTGTGGCAGCGCAGGCTTCGAGAGAACAGTATTGAAGCGAAACGGCACTCCCTCTTCTTGCAGGTTCCGCAACGCCTTCAGTTGTCGGACATGAGCCCTTTCGCGTCGCACCAGTCGATCGTACACTCCCCCAAGGCCTTGCAGGCTGACAAGAAAATCTCTAATCCCCGCCTTCTTGTGGCGAGCAACAACTTCGCGATTGGCCAACGCTTGCGCATTAGTAATAATTGTCGGAGACAGGCCAATCTCAGCACAGTATGTGACGAGCGCGTAGATATCCGTCCACAGCGTCGGTTCACCGCCCTGAATATCGAGAGAGTTATTGCCATAGTACTCAACCAGCGTCCGGCAGATCTCTTTGGCTTTTTCGAGGGTCATGAAAGGATGCTCAGGATGATTTTCGTTCTCGATACGATCCAAGAAATAGCAAAACTGACAGCGAAGGTTACAGGTCTGTCCAAGCCAGAGAATACCTCGTCGGGTCAGTTTTCGTGTCTGACTACGCGTGTACAGTGGTTTCGGAGCTGGACTCGGTGCCACCGCGAGAGCAAGCATTTGCTCGAAGGAAGAAATGGAATCTTTCATCATTATGACACTCGATGTTCAAACTGTAGTCGACGTAAGAGCCGCAATGCAGTAATGCGCATTGTCCAGTACGGAGAGGCAAAGAAAGCCATCAGCAACCGTGTAATTCCAAAGCTCCAGTCTTGTTCCGCCAAACCGATACGCGCGAAAAAGAGGGAGCGATAGGCACGGACCAGGTGCTCATGCCGTGCAACCGTTGGGTTTGCCATCAGCGCGTGCGTGTGCGCAGTGTGCTCCTCCCAGAACCATTTACGATGCGCCGTCACCAAACCTCCAGGAACCCTGCGCTCAACCAGAGTACGAGGGAGATACACAAAACTACCACCACCAACAAGGATGCGACCATACCAGTCCAAGTCGTGGACAATAGCAAACTGTTCATTAAACTGACCGAACCGATCGAACGCCTCACGACGACAGACGACGACAGACATGGTGTGGATAAAACTTTCCGCCAGCAGTCGAATGAGGGGATTAGGATAAGTCAAAAGAGGTTGCGTATCAGGACGGGTCGTGTGCCCATTGGCGTGCCGTTCGACATGATCTGCGTAACTGAGCGTCGCTGCAGGATGAGCGTCGAGGTGTTCGACTTGTGCCTCCAGATAAGCTGGAGGCCAAAGGTCGTCGTCATCAAGAAACTCAATCAGTTCACCACGCGCGCGTGCAAGACCTTGATTGCGCGCGTGAGCCGCACCACCAGTCGTTTCCATTCTCAGGACCTGAGCCGTAAAACACTGCGAGTGAAGCCACGAAGCGGTATCATCTGTCGAACCGTCATCAACGACAATAATCTCAAAATCGCGGAAGCGTTGCCTCTCCACCGATGCTAACGCACAACGCAGCTTGTCGAGCCGGTCCCGTGTAGGCAAAATGACGGAAACTCGGGGCGTCACAACTCGTTCTCCCTCTGCTCTGCCTTTACGGCAAGCGAACGCAGAGCTGGTCGGCTCGACATTATCGTCAGAAATCCCGCAAGATTGGCGATCTCCCACAAGGCCAAGAGGATGAGTAGGGAAACTCCACGTCTGGGGCCATTGCGTACCAACTCTGAACCTATGAGCCTCGGAAGCTGGAGATGGAAGGCAACGCTCCCACCAAAGCTCGCGTTATCGCCTGAGGCGTGAAACCGCGCTCCTCCCTGTCCGTACGCAAAGAACTGCCGCAGGAATCCGGTGAAGTTCAGCCGTGCATCCATGATCCACAACCGCCTCGGGAACCTGCGCGAGAGCGAACCCTGCCTTACGCCAGCGACGGCACAGTTCTCGATCTTCCGCCGTCCGGTACGACTCATCAAATCCACCGATTCGTCTCAATGCGACTGTAGGAAAGGCAAAATTGTTCGACGGGAAAAAGCTTTCGTGACCGTGCGTTTCACGCTCGTAGCGAGCAACGAGATCAAGAACGAGTTGAGAGACTTCCGCATACGGGTTAGCCAGAAGACCGTTGAGTGTTCTTCCTCCCGTTGCACACGGCGGCGATAAGGAGACACCAGTAGTGAGGGCTTGTAACCATCCTGGCCGAGGGCGACAATCGTCATCAATAAACGCCACCACCTCCCCTAGAGCTGCAGCAAGGCCATGATTGCGTGCTGATGCCGGCCCACCATGGGGAACCAAGGAGTAGCGTAATCGTAGTGGCTTAACAAACGGCGCAAGTCGTGGTTCAAGATCAAGAGAACCACCATCTGAGACCACAATGGTTTCTGCATCCACTGGAAATGACTGGGCAAGCGCCTGGAGACAGGTAGTGAGTGAGTCGGGGCGATCAAAAGTTGGAATGATAACTGAGATTCTCACCACCGTGCTTATCTTTCTTGTAGTTCCAATTTTGGTGAGAACTCAGGTCCAAGTATGCGATGGAGGACACGAGACATCGCCCAGCGGAGGTAGAGATTTATAAGATCTGGAAGCGGATGCATAATCGGCAGACGGGCGATCACTTCCCGCGTTATCTTGGGTTTCGCGTGTGGACCAATCAGACGATACTGAGCAGCAACGAAGGGAGCGGCAAAGAAGCGCAAACGGAAATTCAATCCTTCCTGCCATACTGCCCATCGTGTCGGCTTACAGCCAATCTGGGCAGCAAGTTCGTCACAAAACGGCGTATGATCAACCAGATGATCCAAGCGTCCCTGGACCGCTCTGAACATATGAGCGCGGAAGTGAGTCCATCGCGAGATCGACTCCTGCATTTTTTCGGCTGACGGCAGCTCCAGTTTCCCACTCTGTAGCAACGCAAACCAACGTGCCTGCAATTGAGCCAACGGTGGAATCGCACCAAAAGCCGGACGTAAAAAGCCGATAAAGCCCAAGCTTGCACCTATCTGTGGATTGAAGGTATGCAGATAGCGATGGGCTCCAGCCATCGCTTCAGTAAGAAACGGCATCTTGGTGTCAAAACCTGTACAGAAGATCACCAAATCAGGCGCAAAACTGCGCCCATCAATGAAAAAGGCGCGCGTTCCCTCAAACCTTTCAACCGCAGCAACACGCTGGCACTGTCCCATCACAATGGCTCTGACAAAATCATCGGTCTTGGTACCAAACTGTTCGTTCAGCGTCCCGCCCGATTCCTTGAGCAGTTCCTTGCTCATTTTTCTCGTTTTGAGGTTGGCTTTGATTTCTGACAGGCGTGATGAATAGAGCAAGGGGAGAAACTCCCACACCACGCGAAAGAGAATCTGCAAACATTTGTCCACCACCACAAGCGGCAGAAACATCAGACGATAGAGGTTTCGCTTGCGGTCGTTCTGGGGATTACGGGTCTGGAAGACCCAGTGCGCAGCGCTATTGTGCACCCGCGAGGTCTGATAGTCCTTCGGCTCACCAAACATGCTGCGCGCAAGAACAGCAACACCTCGCCGCAGCGAGAGGACTGTTTCCGCAGCGTGCTTCGAGACCTCAGCAACGATGTCGGCACCGGACTCTCCAGCCCCAACGATGAGGACTTTCTGACCAGCGACCTGCGCCGGACGGCGGTATTGCGCACCGTGCATGATGGTTCCGGTGAAGGTTTCTTGTCCTGGTAGCATTGGCAGATAGGGATGCTGATGAAGCCCAGAGCATACCGCGACCGCATCGTACTGCTCTTCATGAGTGCCTTGTGCATCACGTGTTCGCACCGTCCAATCACCACTGGAGTTTTGCGTCACTGACTCGACTTTCGTCCCAAAGCGGATGTGACGAATCACGTCGAAGGCTTCACAATACTTCGTCAGGTAGTCAACGTACTCACCTACCGCCATGTGGCCAGCACGATTCGAGGGTACGGGGAAATCAGAAAACGCCGTCAGCAGACCAGACGAAGTAAGGCGGCACGACTCCCAAACAACGCCGTCATGCTCACCGAAGCGGAACACCCCACCCAAACCATCGGCCTTTTCGAAGCACGTTGGCGAGTGCCCCTCTTCCAGTAACTCCTTGACGGTGACGAGTCCTGAGGGTCCTGCACCGATGACTGCGATACGTTTACTCACCAATTGTTCCCCATAAGACTATCCTACCCGTGCCAACTCTAACCGCCCAGCCCACCGATCCTCCAAGATCGCTCGCACTCGACGTGATATGGGTGCGGTCAAATCAGGGTCTTTTGCTAACCACGCTTCAGCTTCGTCACGTGCAAGTTCCAAGATGCGACTGTCGCGGACGATATTGGCAACCCGAAAGTCCGGTAGACCAGATTGTCGCGTTCCGAGAAACTCTCCTGGTCCACGGAAATTAAGATCAGCTTCGGCGATCTTGAATCCGTCGTTGGTATCAACCATCACCCGCAAGCGGCGAATCGACTCGTCTGCAGGCGTATACTGCGCCAAGAGAAAACAAAACGATGCCGCTTGTCCACGTCCAACACGCCCACGCAATTGATGCAACTGTGCCAATCCGAAGCGTTCAGCATGTTCAATGAGCATCACCGTCGAGTTCGGTACGTCGATGCCAACTTCAATGACAGTCGTCGACACCAGAATCTGATGTTCACCCTTTTTGAAGCGGGTCATCACCGCATCTTTTTCGTCACTCTTCATGCGACCATGAACGAGGCCAATGGAGTATCCGGCAAAGGCAGTCCGTGACAGTTGTTCAGCCATCGTCGTCGCAGCTTTGAGGTCGGACTTTTCCGACTCCTCGACTAATGGATAGACGATGTACGCTTGATGACCTTTATCGAGCTGTTCTTTCACTGCGCGATAGGCTTTCTCACGCTCGCCCTCGTGAAAAACACGAGTTGTGATGGGCTTGCGTCCAGGCGGAAGTTCATCAATCGCCGAGACATCCAAGTCCCCATAAATGGTCAGTGCTAAGGTGCGCGGGATCGGTGTCGCGGTCATGAGCAGCATGTCAGGATTGGTGCCCATTTTCTTCAGCGCCGCACGTTGCATCACACCGAAACGATGCTGTTCATCAACAATCGCTAATCCTAGGCGATGAAACCGTAGTCCTTCTTGAATCAGCGCATGGGTGCCAACTACGACCTCCACTTTTCCCTGTTCGATCAAACTGTAGATTTCTTGTTTCTGTTTGGGCTTGGTGTCGCCAGTTAACAAGGTAATCGAAATATCGAGTTGTTTGGCTAATCCTGCAAGGGTACGGAAATGTTGCTCAGCAAGGAGTTCCGTTGGCGCCATGAATGCCACTTGATACCCACTGTCCAGCGCAGCCAGCGCTGCACAAAAAGCGACAATAGTTTTTCCTGAGCCAACATCGCCCTGCACCAGGCGATTCATCGGGTGGGGCGCGGCCATATCTCGGAAGATGACATCCAACACACGTTGTTGGGCATTGGTGAGACGAAACGGTAACACGTCATGAACCCGCATGACCAAAGGGCCAGGAACAATTGACAACCCATCTTCCTTCACCATATTGCGTCGCCGGAGCGACATACCCAGTTGTAAGTAAAACAACTCATCGAAGACAACGGTACGGTGAGCTAACGAGGAAGCCGAGTTCAATGCGCCGACATCGATATCAACCGGTGGCACATGCAACGCTTGGAGCGCCTCGCTCACTTTCATCAATCCGAGCCGGGTCGTCAGTTCTTGGGGAAGTGAATCAGGGAGAAAATTGATATGTGTAGCAACGGCACCATGCACCAGACGGCGCATCGCACCGACCGTCATCTCTGTGGTCTTATTGTAGATGGGAAGGATGCGCGACGTTTCGTCGTCTTCTTCGAGTAATTCCATATCAGGGTGGATCATCCACTTACCACCCTTCATGCCCATTTCGACTTTGCCATAGAGCAAAACGGTCGCGCCAATTTGATACTTCTGTTGGAAGTAACGATGCTGGTAATACCACAGTAAGAAAAGAAAACCAGTTTCATCGCGGACCACAGCTTCGAGTACCCAGCGTTTACTGCGGGCAACAAAGCGACGCCCCATACGCACCAGTTGTCCAACTGTCGCCCCTTCTTCACCAGTTCGCAGGTCACGAATCTTGTGAATCTCACGTCGATCCTGATAACGGAACGGAATGTGATAGAGGAGGTCCTCGACTGTGCGAATACCAAGACGTTCCAGCTGTTCGGCTCGTTTCGGACCAACCCCCTTCACAAATTGAACAGGTTTTTTGAGCGGCGGCTGCGCAGAGCGGAACGATGGTGGTGCAGATGCGTTCGCTTCAGACGAATACGGCAACTCGCGATTCATGCAAACCTTTTTAGCACTGCAAGTCAAAGTGCAAAAGTCAAAACTGAAAAATCAAGGAGCCGTTCCGCAAATTTTTGACTTTAGCACTTTGCGGGTTGCCTTTTGATTTATTTCTCCTGACGATGGTATTCCTGCAACGGTTGCACTCCGAGCAACCCCATTCGTAAACGAGCAATCCCTTCAGCGGCAGCACCTGCACCTGCAATAGTCGTAAAGTACGGCACTCGACATTCAAGCGCGCTCCGTCGAATGGAGAACGAGTCAGCAACCGCTTGCGGACCTTCAACGGTATTCATAACCACAGCAATTTCTCCAGCACGAATCGCGTCAACGATATGCGGAGACCCTTCACCCACCTTGTTCACGATGTCAACGACAACTCCAGCGTTGCGCAGATGCGCGGCGGTTCCCTGCGTTGCTATGAGCGAAAAACCACTTTCGACAAGGCGTCTCGCAATCGAGAGTGCGGCATCCTTGTCATGATCACGAACACTGAGAAACACCTTTCCTTGCGCAGGAAGGAACGTTCCAGCCGCAACTTGGGCTTTCGCAAAAGCCATGGCAAAGGAGGCATCGATGCCCATCACTTCACCGGTGGATTTCATTTCTGGACCAAGAATCGTATCGACACCGGGGAATTTAATGAACGGAAAGACGGCTTCCTTCACGCTGATATAGGGCGGCACAATCTCGTGCGTAAAACCAAGCTCGCGTAGCGTCTTGCCAGCCATTACTCGTGCCGCAATCTTGGCCAGAGGTTGACCAATCGCCTTACTCACAAATGGTACGGTGCGCGAGGCACGAGGATTCACTTCGAGTACGTAGACAGTCTCTCCTTTGACCGCATACTGAACATTCATGAGGCCAACGACCTGCAACTCTTTCGCTAAACTGACCGTTTGTCGCCGAATGTCATCTTGCACTTTTTGTGAAATCGAGCGTGGCGGTAACGAACAAGCACTATCGCCAGAGTGAACCCCAGCAAGTTCGATGTGTTCCATAATGCCGCCGATGACAACGTCATGTCCATCGCCAACCGCATCAACGTCCACTTCCGTTGCATCATCAAGGAACTTGTCGACGAGCACTGGATGTTCAGGCGAGGCCAACACCGCTTCATTCATATAGCGCTGCAAATTGGGATCGTCGTACACAATTTGCATGGCGCGGCCACCCAGAACATAGGAAGGGCGTACTAACACCGGATAGCCGATTTCGTTGGCAATGCGTTGCGCTTCTTGTGGGCTTCGTGCCGTGCCGTTGGCCGGTTGCCGCAGTCCCAGTTTCTCTAAGACCTCTTTGAAACGTTCGCGATCTTCGGCGCGATCGATCGAGTCCGGTGAGGTCCCCAAAATCGGGACTCCAGCCTTCTCTAACGGAACAGCAAGTTTCAACGGCGTTTGGCCACCAAACTGAACGATCACGCCAAAGGGTTTCTCGATGCGGACAATGCTTAAGACATCCTCAAGTGTTAGCGGTTCAAAGTAGAGCTTGTCAGAGGTGTCATAGTCGGTGCTCACGGTTTCAGGATTGCAATTGACCATGATGGTCTCAAAACCATCCTCTTTCAAAGCAAACGCGGCATGCACGCAGCAATAATCGAATTCGATCCCTTGCCCGATACGATTGGGTCCACCGCCAAGAATCATGATCTTCTTACGGTTCGTGGGATTCGCTTCATCCTCACCTTCGTAGGTCGAGTAGAGGTACGGTGTATGCGCAACGAATTCAGCAGCGCAGGTATCAACCGTTTTATACACTGGTACGATCCCAGATTGTTCCCTACGTGTACGGATCTCAGTTTCACTGCAGCCCAGTAACTTTGCCAGTCGCACGTCTGAAAAGCCCAGGCGTTTCGCTTCACGGAGTACGTCCAGGGTCCAGAGTCCAGGGTCCAGAGTCGAAGAATTTGAGGCTTGCAGTTTGAAGTTTGCGGTCTGAGAGCGGAGCGATTCTTCAAACTGAACGACCTGTAAAATATTCTCTAAAAACCAAGGGTCGATTTTTGTGATGCGATACAGTTCTTCGACACCCATCCCAAGGCGGAGTGCATCGGCGACATACCAAATCCGCTCGGCGTTTGGTGTCCGTAATCGCTCCTGGAGTTTTTTCCACTCCTCAGACTCTGGACTCTGGACTCTGGACTCTGGACTTTTCTGAACTTTCTCATCGAACCCAAACACTCCGATCTCTAACGACCGCAGCGCTTTTTGCATTGCCTCCTTGAAGGTACGGCCAATCGCCATTGCCTCACCGACGGATTTCATCTGTGGGCCAAGCGAGTCTTTGGTTTGCGGAAATTTATCAAACGTAAAGCGGGGAATTTTCACCACCACATAATCGATGGTTGGCTCAAAAGAGGCCGGTGTTTCCCGAGTGATATCGTTGGGAATTTCGTCGAGCGTATATCCGATCGCGAGCTTGGCTGCGATTTTAGCGATCGGAAATCCAGTGGCTTTACTGGCAAGCGCAGAGGAGCGAGACACCCGCGGGTTCATTTCGATCACCACTAACCGACCCGTGTCAGGGTGTACCGCAAACTGGATGTTGGATCCGCCAGTGTCGACGCCGATCTCTCGGATGATGCGCAGCGCTGCATCACGCATGATCTGATATTCCTTGTCCGTCAGCGTCTGTGCCGGAGCAACCGTGATCGAATCTCCAGTATGAACCCCCATGGGATCAAGGTTTTCAATCGAACAGATGATGACGACGTTATCTTTTCCATCGCGCATCACTTCCAGTTCAAATTCTTTCCAGCCAGCGATTGATTCTTCAATGAGGACTTCATGCGTAGGAGAAGCGTCCAAGCCGACCTCAACCAGCGAACGAAACTCTTCAAGTGAGTTGACCAGCCCTTGGCCACTACCACCCAAGGTCCGCGATGGACGAATAATCAGAGGCAAGCCAATCCGCTGACGAACTTCCTCAGCGTCTTGCAGTGAGCGGGCATAGCCACTACGCGGCAGATCAAGCCCAATCTTTTCCATCGCCGCTTTGAACAAATTGCGATCTTCAGCTTTTTTGATCGCTGGGAGCTTAGCCCCTATGAGCTCGACGTTGTAACGCTCCAGCACGCCAGCCTCAGCCAGATTGATAGCGAGATTGAGCCCGGTCTGACCACCGATAGTTGGCAACAACGCATCAGGGCGTTCTTGCGCGATAATTTTCTCTACGACCTCAACGGTGAGAGGTTCAACATAGGTACGGTCCGCAAATCCAGGGTCGGTCATGATCGTCGCCGGGTTCGAGTTGACCAAGATCACGCGGTAGCCTTCTTCTTTGAGTGCTTTACACGCTTGCGTCCCTGAGTAGTCAAACTCACACGCTTGTCCGATCACGATCGGACCGGAACCGATGAGGAGGATTGATTTGAGGTCTGTTCGTTTGGGCATGGGGCGTCTCTTGCCTTTTTCCTTCCAATCTCCAAACCTGAGTCATCCGTCGACAGGCTCAGGATGACCAAGGCGGAAACCGTTCGTGCTCAGGGTGTCGACGCATGAACGGAAGATGTTTTTGTTCTAGCCTTTTTTGTAGTGCGCCATTACATCCGTAAACCGACGGAACAAATAGTTTGCATCGTGCGGTCCAGGAGAAGATTCAGGATGATATTGCACGGAAAACAACGGGTACTGTTTGTGAGACAATCCTTCGACAGTGCGATCGTTGAGATTCAGGTGCGTCACTTCCGCTCTCCCTTGCAGAGAATCAACATCAACACAAAATCCGTGATTCTGGCAAGTGATCTCAACTTTCCGCGTTTGCATATCCATCACCGGATGATTGCCACCGCGATGACCGAACTTGAGCTTGTAGGTCTGACCACCCAGAGCCAACCCCATGATCTGATGGCCCAGACAAATGCCGAACATCGGAACTTTACCGACCAGCGCGGCAACATTCTCTCGGGCATAAGGAACCGCGTCAGGGTCACCAGGGCCGTTCGAGAGAAACACGCCATCGGGTTTCAGGGCTAACACTTCAGACGCTGGTAGAGAAGCTGGCACCACGCGCACCCGACAACCGGCATCAACCAGATTGCGCAGGATGTTGTATTTCACACCGAAATCATAGGCGACAACGGAAAACAGGGGGCGGGAGCCGGGAGTCAGGGGTTGGTCTTTTGACTCTGGGCTCTGGACTCTGGACTCTGGACTCTTCTCGCCCCTGTCACCTGTCACCTGTAACCTGTAACCTCTTCCGAGTTCCCACCGTCCTTGATTCCAATCATACGGCTGAGCACAAGTGACTTCCTTGACTAAATCGCGACCCACAAGGCTTGGCGCGGCTTTCGCTTTGGCCACGAGTCGTTGAGGGTCCGAATCAATGGTTGAAATCACTCCTTGTTGAGCACCATGATCACGCAAGTGACGCACAAGCGCACGCGTATCGATGCCTTGAATACCCACAATGTTGTGTTCTCGCAGATATTGCCCAAGGCTTTTCTGAGCGCGCCAGTTACTCTGACGTTCCCAGTACTCTTTGACAATAAAACCTTCAACAAACGGTTGGCGAGATTCTACATCCTCAGGATTGACTCCGACGTTACCAATTTCGGTATACGTCATCGTCACGATTTGTCCCTTATAGGAGGGGTCTGTCAGGATCTCCTGGTACCCAGTGAGTGAAGTATTGAAAACCACCTCACCGGTTGTTTCTCCATCAGCACCAAAAGCGGTACCGGTAAAAACGGTGCCATCTGCTAACGCGAGTATTGCTTTCATGAGAATCAGCCTTTAGTTGTCAGTTGTCCTCAGTTGCACTTTTTTCTCAGTCTCTTCACACACCTGCCCTTCCATCATACACGATTTTCCCACCAACCAGCGTCAGGATAACCTTTCCTTTCAGGTCCCATCCATCAAACGGCGAGTTTTTACTTTTTGACTGCAATTTTGTCGTGTCGACACGCCATGAGCGCGAAGGATCGAACAACACCACATCGGCAGAGACACCGGCAGTGAGAGTTCCGTATGGTAAGCCGAAGACACGTGCGGGGTTGACCGTTAATTTTCTCACCGCGTCTGACAACGACAGCACTCCTTCGTCAACCAACCTCAGGGTCAGCGGCAAGGCAGTCTCCAAGCCGACGATACCGTTCGCAGCTTGGTCGAACTCTACTTCTTTTTCATCTCGATGATGGGGCGCATGGTCAGTAGCAATCGCGTCGATGGTTCCATCGCGTAAACCATCTTTGACTGCGGCAACGTCTTCGGCAAGACGTAAAGGAGGAGCCATTTTCGCATTTGTGTTGTAGCCATTCACCGCTTCTTCGGTCAGGGAAAAATGATGGGGAGCCGCTTCGGCTGTGACTGGGAGTCCTTCGGCTTTCGCTTGTCGTACTAATGCTACAGCTCCGCGCGTACTGAGATGAGCAATGTGGACTCGTCCACCAGTTAATTGCGCAAGGAGAATATCACGAGCAATCATGACATCCTCTGCGGCATTGGGAATACCTCGTAAGCCCAGGCGCAATGCCGTTGGCCCTTCATTCATCACCCCACCACCGGCGAGGTGAAGATCCTCTTCGTGCACACTGATTGGTACATTCAGCATTGAACAATATTCTAGCGCACGTCGCATCAGATTCGCGTTCATCACCGGGCGTCCATCGTCAGAGATGGCAACTGCTCCAGCGTCAACCATTTCTCCAAGTGAGGCGAGTTCTTCGCCTTTGAGCCCTTTTGACAATGCACCAATCGGAAAGACCCGTGCCAGATTCGCTTCCCGCCCTCGCTCGATGATGTAACGCGTCACGGCACCGTTATCATTGACAGGGTTAGTATTCGCCATACATGCAACAACACTAAAGCCACCCGCAACCGCGGATTGCGTACCGGTAAGAACAGTTTCTTTGTACTCCTGTCCAGGCTCACGCAAATGTACATGAATATCGACGAAACCAGGAGCCACGATACACCCTTTGGCGTCGATGATCTCGGCGTCAGGCTTGCGAAACGTCCCCGGTTTTTCGACCGCGCGTACGACGCCCTCTTCAATCAGCACCTCACAGAGAGAGTTGAGGTTGTTGGCTGGGTCGACGACAGTTCCGTTTTGAATGATAAGCTTCATAGTAGTCAATATGTTAAAACCAATTAAAAATTAAGAATCAAAAATGGAAAATTGAAGATAAGAACGTGTCCTGCTCATTTTGCATTTTGCATTTTTCAGTCTTCATTGACTTCCTCTACTCTTCCTCTCGCACCGCTTTCCCTCGCGTCGTCAGCAGAAAAAGAATCGCCATACGCACCGCGACGCCATTCGTGACTTGATCAAGGATCACCGAGTACGGACCATCAGCCACACGCGAATCAATCTCAATGCCGCGATTCATCGGTCCAGGGTGCATAATCAGCACATCAGGTTTTGCTTCGGCAAGCGCCGCTGGCGTCAGACAAAATCGCCGAGCGTATTCTTCAACACTGGGAAAGAAATTGCGCGCCTGCCGTTCTTGTTGTAATCGCAGCGCCATCACCACGTCTGCTCCTGCGAGCCCGGCTCTCAGGTCGGTATACAATTCCGCTCCAAATGTCCGACATTCCGGTGGCAATAAGGTTCGGGGTCCGACCAATCGCACGGTTGCCCCCAACGTTGTCAACGCCAAGACGTTCGAGCGCGCAACTCGACTATGAAGAATGTCACCCACGATCGCGACGGTGAGGCCAGCAATCTTCCCTTTGCGCTCACGAATCGTGTGCATATCGAGTAGTGCTTGCGTCGGATGCTCATGCGTTCCATCTCCCGCGTTAATCACTGGACAATCGACCAGGCGTGCGACAAAATGCGGCGCCCCGGAGGATGGATGACGAATGACAATTGCCGCCGGTCGCATCGCGATCAGATTGCGTGTCGTATCAAGGAGCGTCTCTCCTTTCGTGACGCTACTCGCTGCAGCAGTGATATTCACGGCATCAGCCGATAATCGCTTGGCGGCAATTTCAAACGAGGTCCGCGTACGGGTGCTGGATTCATAGAACAAGTTGATCACAGTCTTGCCACGTAACGTCGGGACCTTTTTGACCTCCCGCTCGGAGATTTCACGAAAGGACTCAGCGGTATCGAGCAAGAACAGCAGCTCATCTTTCGTCAATCCCTCAAGTCCAAGGAAATGAGGTTGAGTAAACATCTGCATACGCCCTCCGTGCTATCCGATCACAACCTCATCGACCCCATCACGCTCAACTAATCGCACATGCACATGTTCAGTTCGGGCGGTGGGGACGTTTTTGCCAACGTAATCTGGACGAATAGGTAACTCGCGGTGACCACGATCAACCAAAACTGCGAGCTGAATACTGCGAGGTCGACCGAAGTCGATCAAGGCATCCATTGCGGCACGGATCGTTCGTCCAGTGAAGAACACATCATCGACGAGAACAATCCGCATCTCCTCGACATCAAACAGAATATTTGTCCCGCGCACTTCAGCGCGAGTTCGCTTAATGCCAGCGTCATCACGATATAGGGTGATGTCGATTTCGCCGCTCGGCAATCGCACGCCTTCGTCTTCGGCAATTTTTGCCACAAGACGCTGAGCGAGGTCGACCCCACGGGTATGAATACCAACTAACGCAAGATTATCCGCTCCGTGGTTTTTCTCGAGGATTTCATGGGCAATACGTGTGAGCGCACGACGAATGGCCTCACGGTCAAGTACGACGCGTGTCGAAGTGGAACTCATTGTGTCACCAAATAAAAAAAGGCCTCCTTGGCGTTCCAAGGAGGCCTGCAGATATGCTCGTAGAAAAAGATTGACTATCTGGTTTCATTTTGCACCTTTCCTAGCCTCGCGGGGATAGATTAAAAGGTGAGGTGTTCTTACTGCGCTCTGGTCTGCCTGTCAAGGCTGCATATTGCAGATCCTCGATTCTGCTCCGCTACATCAGAGCTGTACCCGTGCCAACGTTACGGATGAGAGCCTGAGGGCTGCGGATAATATGCAGGATGATACGGTGGTGCGCTCGGGCCGTAATTAAGCGGTAGAAATCGACGTTCGCCTTCCAAAGTCTCTGGAGTAATGAAGTAGGTTCCTCCGGTCATCGGACGCCAGATCCCTTCGGCAGCACGCTCATTGCCCCCGGTCAAGAATCCACTCGTGCCACCAAGCACTGCTCCAGCCACCCCAATACCAAGCTTGATAGGAAAATACACGGCACTCAACAATGGAGCAGCTAACCCTCGTGCAAATTCCCCGCTCTTCGTTCTGCCAGCAGGCTGCGCCATGACTAATGATGGACAAAGCATTCCCACTCCAACTATTGCAGCAATACCTCTCTTCAACCTCAGCATAGACACCTCCCTTCCATAAGCTACTCTACAGTATTTCCCTAAGAATAGAATTACGTATCAAAAATTGCAACTAATGCGACTGGACAGAGACCCCCTACTTGACTAAAGTTTTCCTTGTCCTCACCGATCGCTTCCTCAGCGAGAGTGTGAGCGGGGGTGCTACTACTGCCGAGCTTCGCGATACGTGCCGAGACGGGTTGCCGTAGGACTGACTATGTGTGTAGCAACCCTTCCCGACAGTTCCCTCTCTCGTCTGTAAGCAATCGATACGGAACACGTGCGGCGTGCTCGCGTCTCTGTGTTTAATACGAGGAGGTCCCTTGAGTAAACAAAGTCGAGGAACTGCCGATACAAAAAAGAGAAGCCGCTGACGTAAACAAAGGACAACTACTGGAAAAGCAAATGGGTTCTCAGTCAGATAGGCTTCTTTTGTGATGGGGGAAAGACTCATGGACGGCTCCGCGACCCCAGTCATCTTGTGTGTTGATGACGACAAGGTGACATTACGGGCAATTGAACGTTCGCTAGTAAGCAATGGGTACTCGGTACTCACTGCCGATAGCGGTGCGCGTGCCTTAACGACACTACAAAAGACTCGACCCGACCTGATTCTCCTTGATGCTGTCATGCCGCACATGGATGGCTATGAGGTATGTTCACATCTACAGACAAATCCGGCCTTGGCAACAATCCCCATTATCTTTGTGACAGCTCAAGAAGAGGGTGAAGAGCGAGCCAGAGCGCTTGCACTTGGCGCTGCCGATTACCTCGTCAAACCGATTCAAAGAGATATTCTCCTCCGCAAGGTTGCTCTTCATATCAGTGCAGCAGCAGCCCACAACGTGCAAAAACCTACTCCCGTTGAGGCTCCTGCTGGGGGGAAGAAAATTGCAGGGATGAAGGAGCAAAGTGTGGGATTAACCGTAATGATTTTTGTTCCGGCGTAAGCCGCCAAAGGAGCTGGGAGGTGGAGCGTGCTCTTGAGCGGCGCGAGCTTCTAT